>NZ_JBCAUS010000005.1 GCF_038432375.1 Methanococcoides sp. LMO-2 | reverse complement strand
GGAAAATCAAAAATCACAAGGCTTCGTCCTAAAAAGGATATCGAGTATCCGTTAATCCGCCTGCCACAATCACACGCACATTTGGCGGGAGAAACCGCCTTCATCTTTGAAACAGAACATAATGGGAAGCCTTTATTCATAGTTTCTTTGGATGATGATTTCGATGGAGATATAAAAGTTATACAAAAAAGTGATAATTTATCCCTTGAAACAAGAGTTAAAGCATTAGAAGAACAACTCAATTCCCTGCAAAAAACGCTATCAGAAGGGGATGCGACTGCCGTGATTCGAACACGGGTCCCAAGCTTGGGAAGCTCAGATCATAGCCCCTAAACCACAGCCGCACTCTGTAACCCTATCTTCTTTTATTCTTTTTAGAATTTAGCTGTTTTGGTCTTCTGTTAGTGCTTTAGGCAGTGTTGCAACTAACACCTAGTTGAAAATAGAAAGGAAAGAGAAAGTGAGGCTAACCTCACTCGTATTTCTGGATGATCTCATCGAAGGAGTCTGCGATGAAGGAGAGATTCTCCCTGCCGACTCCGAAGGTGCTGAGCTTGAAGAATTTTGTGAGGCCGGCCTTGATACCGTGGATCTTGCGGGCCTTGAGCTCTTTGTAGAGGAAGTATCTTCCTTTTTTGACCTTTGTGGAGATCTCGTAGAGGTTGGGGGCCTCGAAGAACATGAGGTCGTGGTTGTGGGGTCTGTCTCCCATCTGGATGAGGCCGAGGTCTTCGAGCTTTCCGGAGAACCAGCGGGCGTCTGCTACCTCGTTGTCCCAGTTGCGGGTACGTTTGACGACCTCAGGGAATGATCCGATCATGGTCATCAGGGTGGCACTGCGGGCTGTGCAGCCCAGAAGCTCTATTTCCTTGTTCTTGTTAGTTGGGGATTTCCTGAACACTGTCTCGGCATAGTCGCCGTTGACACCCAGGACTCCGATAGGTCCGCAGCTTGCCATTGACTTGTGTCCGCTTCCTGCGATGAAATCCACGCCCAGTTCCTTGGCATTTACAGGCATTCTTCCCACGGAATATGCACAGTTGAGCAGGATAGGGACGTCATACTCGTGGCAGATGGATGCGATCTTCTTGGCATCTGCGAGGTTTCCGTAATTGCCGTCCGGGTATGTCAGGAGTGCCAGTGCAGGAGCCTTGCCGGTTTCACTGATGGTTTCCTCGATTGCAGTGCCGTAGCCTTCAGGATCGATGTAGTAGTCCGGGCGCTCGGTGGATGGGACCTTTTTGATCTCCATGCCCACACGCTGTGCAGCCACCACTGAGGAGTAGTGTGCAAGGCCGTCCATTACGATGGTATCTCCTTCCTAGCCCACGGCATGCATCACAGCGAACTTTGACTCACGAGCGCCGTGGGTGACACGTGCCTCGTCCACTCCCAGGAACTCCGGGAGGGCGTTGTGCACGAATTCCTGTACCGGGGGCTTCTTGATCAGGTCAAGGACGCCGCCACAGTTGTCGCAGATGGAGTAGCCGTCTCCCCATTCCACAAGGGCACGTCTGGCATCCTCTGTCAGTATTCCTCCGGTCTGCAGGGGGTCGATATTGATCAGACCCTTCGCAGGGCGTTCGATAAATCCAAATTTCTGTAATGATGCATCATCAAGTGTCATATATTCACATCAGCTTCATGCTGTTAGTACAGCAGTATTTTTTATAAAGTCTCAACTAACGCTGTAAGTTACCAAAAAATAAAAAAGGTTCATTCTACAGCCTTGTTAAAGACTGAGATGAACTCGTCGCACTCTGCGATCAGTACTGCAACAGCATCCTTGATAACATCTATAGGATCAGCGTTCTCTGTCTTGATGAACAGGACAGGCTCACTGATTGTAACGTGTTTCATGTCATATGATGCTGTGTGGACACGCTCGTCTTCCAGAAGAATGCTCTTGAGCATGTTCAGGAGAGTGTGACTCTCCCCTGCGATCTCAAGTTTCATTTCATCGTCTGATTTCTCTAAGATCTTAAGTTCCATTTAATGATCTCCTGTGATGATTATGTGATCCTCAAATAATTCCTGTGCCATAGCCTGAAGACAGCTTGCGTGATTCAACATGTCCGCATTCAGGGCACTTTAGTCTCTTATCATCGAGCTTAAGTGTTGCTCCACAGTTGGAACAGCTTGCAGACATTACTCCAAGTTCATCTCCAGCTGTGGTCATCCTCATGTTATCGGTGCTGATCACCTTTGCCTTAACGACATCTGAAACAGAGAACTCCTGTGACATTTCCTTCACGTATGATTCCTTGACATTGGATACGTGGATAGCAGCGATGCCCGGATTGATGAACTCACGTCCGTCGTTTCCTTTAATGCCGCCGATCTGGACAAGTGCCATGGAGTCGCGCACGTTCATTATCGTTCCGACAATGACATCTCCCCTATCAATGGTTGGAGGTGTGCTGGTGACCGGCTTTACAGAAACCTTCCTGCGCTTCTTGTTGACCATCACATGTCCGGTAGCCAGTGAGTGGATGTCTCCCCTGACCGTAAATGTGTTGTCGCCTGCTTCGAACTCCTCTGTGGTTCCGATAAGGTCTCCCGGCAGTACAAAGGTCTTCTCTTCAGGGGATATGTGCTCGAGTTCCTCGACCTCAGGCTCCGGTTCTGGTTCCTGCTTTTGTCTAGGCCTGCCCCTGTTGTCTTTCCTGGAGTCCCTTTTATCTCTTCTTTGGCCTCTGCCGTCCTTTCTGGAATCTCTGGAGTCTCTGTTATCTTTCCTTGGGGCGTTCTCTCTCTTAGGAGCCCTGTTGTTTTCCCTGCCCCCGGTCTTCTTTTCTGCCACTTCTTCCTTTTCACTGGCAACTTTTACTGTTTCTTCTTCGACCTTTGTTTCTTCTTCCTTTGAAGATTTAATGTTCCTTCTGGTCGTTTTCTTTCGGTTTCTTATTCTAATAGGAATCCCTCGTGTAGATTAGATATGCCAGGTTATTTTCTCATTCACCCTGGTCATTCTCCTTTATAATCCTGTATATTTCTACCTCAATTCTTTCTACATCTTTTTTATGGAATTTAAAGGTTCGTTTTATCGGGAACCCTGTATTATACCATTCAGTAATAATTGCGGGTTCTATAAATTTTTTAATAAAGGCCAGACTTCCGCTGTTATGTATGGAATACGTGACATCCCCTACCTTCAGGGCGGTCTTAAGGAATGGCCTGTCACTTCCCTTCACCTGTGCACCAAAGGGCGGGTTCATCACAACGGTATGTGCATGTCCCCGGACCTGCCTGATATCCATGCACTCAAACTCTACCTCCACACCAAGTTTTTCGGCGTTCTCCTTCGCTATCTTGAGTGCGGCAGGATCGGAATCAAAGCCGACGACCCTCTCGGCCCCCAGGATCTTGGCACCAATTGCCAGCATCCCTGTGCCGCAGCCCAGGTCGTAAACGGTGTCCGTAAGGTCACCTTTCATGTACGCAAAATGAAGCAGTTCCGCAGCAAGTAACGCCGGTGTGGGATACTGTTCCAGCGTAACATCTGGGGAATCAAAACCTCTTACCTTCTCAAGAAGGATCTCCAGCTTGCGTTGCTTCATATCTTCCTTACTCTCCCCTTATCTCATCAAAGGTCAGTTCTTCCCACTCGCGCTCTCCGATCACGATCTCGAACTCAGGCGGGGTAAGCATAGGTGCGGAGAACCTGCCAACCTCATCAATTGCAAGTCTCGGGCAGGCGGTGCTCACAAAAGCATCCACCCTGAACTGCAACATCTGGTCAGGTGTTATCAGGTCCATTGTAAGTATGTAAGCCGTCTTGCCATGTTTTTCAGCAAGTTCCTTCAACTGCCTGGCAAGCTCCATCCTGTACTGCCCGGGTTTAGTGGATACAAGTATCCCGAAGGTCTCGGCATCCAGTGAGTTTGCAATGACCGCACTGCGCTGTTTCATTATCTTCCTTGGATCTACCTCGCGAACCTCGTTTGAGAACGGATCCGCTATCAATACCCTCTTTCCAGTGGCAAGGGATACTCCCAGAGGGTGGAACTGTCCGCTTCCGATGTAGAGGTACTCGTCACAGTCGAGCCCGTCGGCAACCGAGAAATTGCATCCCAGAACCTGTCCCGGGTAAGCTATCTTGCTATCCCCACGTCCTATCAGGCATTCCTTACCTTCGGCCTCGAGGATCTCACAGGCATCAGGCAGTTTTCCTATATGCTGCACGGTGGTCATCACACCGATGCGCTTGCCGGTGATCTCAGGGATCGCTTTCCTGACAACCTCCGTCACGTCCGTATCGGAACGGGTCTCAATAAAAATGACCTTCTCACTGTATTTATTATCATCAAGTTGTGCATGCCCGAAGTGGAAAAGTATGTCAACATTGTCAAGGATGGCAACATCGAGGTCGCATGCACCATAACATGGATTTGCAGATATCAGTATTTCAACGCCGGTGGCTTCACTTATCCGGTCTGCGATAGCTGTTCCCCTTCTCTTAAAACCTTCAGGGAACTGCAACCCTACAACAGAGGGCTGTGCATCCTTTATTGTATCAATGATGTATTCGATCCTGAAATCGAAAGGTTCACTGCTGCTCACCAGCCACCTCCAGGATGGAGACTCCGTCGTGGTCGACATCTATTTTCACAAGTGTATCGACCTCGTAGCCCATGTCCCTCATCTTTGCAGCGCCATCTCCCCTGCTGATCACAACGATCACGTTGGTTATCTGTGCTCCCATCTTCTCAAGGGCAGGCAGGAGTGCTTTCAATGTACCGCCTGTGCTGATAACGTCATCCACCACAAGGACTTTCTCGCCCTTGTTCACTCCATTGATGAAAAGTTCTCCCTTTGAGTATCCGGTGCTCTGGGACAGTATCATCTCTCCCTCAAGACCGTACTGCCTCTTCCTGACAATGGAGACTGGAACACCTGTCTTCAAGGACAGTGCAGTCGCAAGAGGAATGCCCATAGCCTCGATGGAAACGATCCTGTCATAATCGGTACCTGCAATGTTTATCATATGCTCGGCGATCTCGTCGAGCAGTTCTGGTTCCAGCGAAGGTACACCGTCAGATATCGGGTGTATAAAATAAGGGTATTCGCCTCTGTTCACAATAGGTGCTTTCCGGAGTGATTCCTGAAGAACTTCTAACATATTATCTTGCCCTTTTGATTTAGGTCAGGCTGCATCAGCAGCCATGTTTCGTCACGATCATACAAAGATCAACCGGAAGAAGCAGAAGATGCGATATCCGTCAGATCGTCACGTTCCTCTTTTATTGCAGAATAAAGTGTTTCCTTACTTAAAAGTACTGGATGGTAATACCTGCCGCCTGCAACCTCTGCCAGCTCCCCGGCAAGTTCACTTCCATCGTTGCTGATATCAACGACCAGCATGTTGACCTTCTGGTCTGCGATCCTCTTGCACACCTGCATGAGTTCTCTTTTGATATTCCCTCCAAGACGCAGAGGCACATTTGCCGTTCCATCGGTGACAAGGATCATGATCGGGACAGCAGCAGGTTCACGCTTCAGTTCCTGTAGCAGTGTCTCAAGTCCTGTGAGCATTCCCGAGGCCATCGGGGTGGTTCCGCCGAAAGGTACCGTTTCCAGATACCTCTTCGCAGCTTCAACCGATGAAGTGAAAGGCAGCACAAGGCCTCCCTCCCTTCCGCTGTATGTGACCAGTGATACACGGTCCCTTCTCTGGTATGCGTCCTTCAGTAACGCAAGGACAACATCCGTCGTGACCTTTATCTTCTCGCTCTCATCCATGGACCCGGATGTGTCAAAGACGATGTTGATCAGCGTGGAGATCCTCCTCCTTCTGATCTTCTCCCTGATATCTCCCTTTGTTATCGTGATCTTCCCGTCCACAGCACGGTGTGCTGCAGCCCTTATGGTCGGAGCAATAGCAATGTCTGTGATCTTCTCCCCTGGCATCCTGTATCTCACATACCTGCCACGCTTGCTCTTGGTAAGCACTTCCGCACGCCTGCCTGATTTGAGCCTGCCTGATACCACCTTCTTTTTTTGCTTGTTCCTGGCAAAATCGGTGAGTATCTTGCTGACCACCTTTTCATCTTCTTGATGGTCTTTTTTCTCTGCAGCCACTGGCCTTTCTTCTTCGGGTTCGCTTTCCGCTTCAGAACTTTCTTCAGTTTCCGATGCCGGCTCGATCTGCTGCTCTTTCTCCACAGCGTCCTCTTCAGGTGATCTCACCTCAACATCCTGTGTATCATCCGTAACGGTTCGGACTTCTTTTTCAGGAGCCTGTTCAATTGATGTTTCTCCTGTCCGGGTATCGTCCTTTTTGATAAGTACCGGGGCATTTTTCCTTATCCTTCGGGGTCCGCTACCGACACAGGGTTCGTATTCCTTTGGAACGAGGTCCACCCGGATGTCCTCTTCAATGCACTCTGCAGCTTCTTCACCGACCTCTATGTTCATTACCGATATCGGGTCATCTGCAGTCAGAGGTGCAATTTCTATTTCTGCTTCAGGTTCCACTTCAACTTCCATTTCAGAAATTGTCGGGACATCAACCTCCTCTTCCATAGATGCAAAGAATGAGGCCGGGTCAACAACGACATGGTCATTGTCCGAGATGATGAAAACGTCTTCAATATCTTCATGACCCAGCTTTTCATTCCTGGAAAGAAGTATCTCATGCACAGCCTGTGTATCTTTCCCACTGATCTGTGAGAGTTCCTCTAATGGTAACCTTATACTGAGAACGAGCCTTCCGGGGTTGAAGACCTGTATGTCATAATCCCGGTCAAGGTTCCTTCGCATACGGGAAGCGGCAGATCTGTCCTTCATAGGTTATACCCTTGTCAGACCGTTCCGTTCACAACAGCACGCAACTGCTCTGCACTGAACTCCTCTTCTTCGAAAGGCTTCTTTCTCATCCTGTGCGGGAGCACCATCTCGGCTGCTTCGATAATATCCTCGTTGGTTATCCTTTCCCGGTTCTCGTAAGCAGCATTTGTGCGTGCAGTACGCTCGATCATGATGTCTGCCCTGTGGCCGTCCACATTGAATGCCATGCATATCTGTGCGATGGTCCTGAGGTTCTCACGGGTGGTGGTGATCCTTCCGAGGATTTGCTTTGCTTTTATGATCCTCGTACGGAGCTTTTCCTGCTCGCTCTCAAAGTCCCTCCTGAACTGCTGAGGGTCCTTGTTGAAGCGGTTTCTTCTTTCAATGATCTCCACACGTTGTTCGATGTCGGAAATTCCTTCAACTTCCACCTGCAGTGCTATCCTATCCAGAAGCTGCGGGCGCAGTTCTCCTTCTTCAGGGTTCATGCTTCCCACAATTATGAAGTTGGCAGGATGGCTGACACTGACACCTTCCCTCTCGACAGTGTTCACTCCCATTGCAGCTGCATCCAGCAGGGCATCCACAACGAAGTCGTCCAGCAGGTTGATCTCATCCACGTACAGGAGGTTCCGGTTGGCCTTTGCCAGTATACCGGGTTCAAATGCCTGTACGCCTTCCTTGACTGCCTTTTCGATGTCAAGGCTGCCCACTACCCTGTCCTCAGTGGCACCCACCGGCAGGTCCACCACTTTCATTGGTGACTTGTCGATCCTGATCATGCCTTTCTTCTGCTTGTCCCTGCACTCCCAGCAGAACTTCTCTGTGTCCAGTGGGTCACAGTTGTACTTGCACCCTTCAATTATATCGATCTCCGGAAGGATCTCTGCCAGTCCCCTTACAGCGGTTGATTTTGCAGTACCCTTCTGTCCTCTTATCAGCACTCCGCCAATTGAAGGATTGATGGCATTGAGGATAAGGGCGCGAAGCATCATCTCCTGTCCTACGATACCGGAGATCGGATACATTACCCTCTTTGTTCTTGTTTCTGTTCTCTGTATGTCCTCAAAGCTGGCCCTCTTCTCCTCTTTAGGCTTCGGGACTTCCTTTATGCTGCCTGTGATATTGGTAAAGCTCATGATATCCTTGTCCTGTGAATTTTAGCATAGTCGTCTCATTGGTCACATGTATCTCAGGATCAGGGCGGAGGTCAGTGCTATGAAAAGCAGTATAAGCCCGATGATGAACATTATGAAGACGATTCGTATCCTGGGATTCTTATTCGGTTTGTTCAATGCATTCAGTTCTATCAGGGAATAGAACATGGTTATCAGGAACACTATCGAAGAAAGTAGCAGCAATGACCCTGCCACGACAATGAATTCCGCGGTCCATGTAAGGTCGTTTGCATTTATCAGATCTAAAAAAAAGCTCTTTCCATGGCGTTCATAGGCGGAGGTGATCCACATCATCGTGTATGCGATCTCCGCAGCACCCAGTATCGCAGCACATATGGAGGTTGCCACAAGAGTGGCCATGGCCCCGATATCCGGTAGTTTCAGGTCGATCTCCCATTCATTTTCCACTTTTTCACCTTTCTCTCTTGTTGTAAATGAGCTCTTCATCCCCTGAGCCCTCATTATAATTATCAGTAAGTTACTTCATTTATATTGTTGAATTAATAAAACTTTATCCGTATATTGCCCAATTTTGCAGCTTGCACTACTTATTTATCCGTACGGACCTTTGGAACTACTGTGAGCATACCTGAAGATTTTTCCCTGTTAGAAAAGATCGAAAATATCAAAGGAGCGATAGCTGAAAAAGAAAAAGTGCTTGTCGCTTTCTCCGGGGGCGTGGATAGCACGACGCTTGCAGCCCTTACTTTTGATGTACTTGGGGATGATGCCCTTGCGGTGACGCTCAACTCCTGTGCGATCCCGCAGAGTGAACTGGATGATGCAAAGAGGATCGCTGAACAGATCGGTATCCGGCATATGGTGATGGAACACGACATGCTTTCCGATGATATGATCAGGCATAACCACAAGGATAGGTGCTATTTTTGTAAAAAGCTCGTAATGAGCACACTGAAAGACGTGATGGAAAGGGAAGGTCTGAACGTGATCGTAGAAGGCACCAATGCTTCCGAGATCACCGGCCGCAGGCCGGGCTGGGCTGCCATCAATGAGGCTCGAGGGATGGTAATGACACCTTATACGGAGTTTGGTGTAACAAAGAGCGAGGTCAGGCAGATTGCCCGCCATCTCGGTCTCGATGTCGCCGACAAGGTCTCAAATGCCTGTCTCCTATCAAGGTTACCCTATGATACGGAAGTAACCCCACAATCCCTCCGGAGGATCGAACAGGCCGAAGACTTCCTTTTCTCTCTTGGCATTAGCCATGTCAGGGTCAGGGATCATAACGGCATTGCACGTATCGAGGTGTTGCCGGCTGATTTCCCTGTCGTTAATGAGAACAGGAAAGAATTGCTGTCGCGTTTCATGGAACTGGGCTATTCCTATGTTACACTTGATATGGAAGGGTTCAGGAGTGGAAGTATGGATGAGGTACTATAATGTCTGAATACGTTGACGTGGCTATCAGGGAAGCGGATGAGGAAGACGGGGAGCATGTGCAGTGTCTTCTTTCAACTTATTTCCTCGATATGGATGAGGTTCCTATAGACGATTTCATTGTTGCGGAGGCCAACGGTAAGATCGTTGGTGTTGCAGCTCTAGCGGACAGGAACTGCTGTGAGATCCACTCCATTGCGGTACACCCCAATTATCGTGGTAATGGTATCGGTTCAAGGATGGTTTCCTCCATTTTTGAAACGGTGGATAAGGACAGGATCTATGTCAGGACCAGTTCTCCCATCTTCTTCAGGAAACTGGGATTCATAGAGCTTCCCATGGCCGAAAAGGCCAGCCTGTGGGAGGATTGCCGGGAATGCGACAGGTTTGAAGGATGTAAACAGCACGTTATGTGCATTCAACTGGATGAGAGGTCTGAATCTTGTTAACACTTGGTATTGTGAACACTTATGATAAAATAAAGGTGCTTGATGCCCATTACCGCGCGATCGCAAGGGCGGCACCAATTTGTTACGCTTATGGTTTTACACTTTGTCTTTTTGATTTTCCTTTCAAGATGACACCGGAAGAGCTCGTAGAATATGTGATGGACAAGACTACCATCGGTGAGTCTGGAAAATATCTGAAACTGCTTCACGAAAGCAATCGCCTGTTCGTCTTCGATCTCCCCAAGAAGGGCTTCCAGTCCCAGTTCGGCACTCCTGTGATCACCAGCTCAAAGCCGGAGGAGAAATATGTTGTAACTCCCGAGGAGATCGCAGACGGAGTGGAACGCAACAAGTCCTATCTTCTGCTTGTGGGACTTGGCAGGAAAGGTCTCCCTAAGAAATTGTTTTCATTCTCGGATCACCATCTTGACATTACATGCAACGGGATCTCTCTTGAGACCTGTACTGCTATCGGTACCATTCCATCATACATCATGGGGATCGTTGATACTAGGAAGAAAATAAAGAAAAACAGTAGGAACAGGAGCTATTAACAGGGATGAACCCCGGGAACAAAGTATCCATAGTCCGTTGTGAAGATTATTCGAATGCCAGGGAGGCGGTCAGGGAAGCAATTGACCTTATCGGTGGACTTGATTCCATCATTTTTCCCGGTGCAAGGGTACTTTTAAAGCCTAACTTACTTGCAGCTGAACCTCCCGATAATGCGGTCACCACACACCCTGCCATTGTATCTGCAATGTGTGAGCTTGTTTTGGAGGCAGGTGGAGTTCCCGTTGTAGGTGATGGGGCAGGTATTACACATCCGGGAGTTACCGATGAAGCCCTGGATATGTCCGGTATAAGGGAAGCTGCCCAAAAGACCGGTGCTGAGGTCCTGAGCTTTGAGACCTCGGGGTATGAGGTCGTAAATGTTCCTGATGCCTCTCATTTTTCTCAGCTTTACCTTGCGAAACCGGTGAGGTATGCGGATTTGGTTATATCCCTTCCAAAACTCAAGACCCATGAACTGACCCTTTTTACAGGTGCTGTCAAGAACATGTTCGGTGGCATCCCATTAAAGTTACGTAAAGAAGCACATCTGCTCGGAAAAAAGAACCTTTTCTCAGAGGCAGTAGTTGATATCTATTCCGCAAGGGTGCCTCATCTTGCATTAATGGATGGTGTTGTGGGGATGGAAGGCAATGGTCCGGCAAGGGGCACGCCTGTGAACGTGGGTGTGTTGATGGCAAGCTATGACTGCGTATCTCTGGATGTTGTAGCTTCAAAGCTGATCGGTCTTGATCCGATGCAGGTTCCTACAAATGAGGCAGCGATAGCGAGGGGCTATGGGACAAAGGATCCGGAAGTATGCGGGGTTCCTCTGAATGAGGTTACTGTGAAGTTCAGGCTTCCGGGTACGACACTCGTGGGAAGTGCACCACCTTTTCTTGTTAGCAGGCTCGGTAAGCTGTTCACAATCAGGCCAGTCATTAATACCGTACAGTGTACCATGTGTGGTGCCTGTGTTCTTAACTGCTCGGCACATGCCATTGAACAGAATGAAGGGATGCTGAAGATCAATGACAATAAATGTATTCTCTGCTATTGTTGCCGTGAGCTGTGTCCTTCAGGAGCTGTGAAAATGAAGCGTTCCCTTTTTGCAAGTATACTGATGAAGGTCCGTAACCGCGACTGATGTAAGATGTTTTATAAAGGACGAATCAAAAATAGGTTCAAGCGGCACAGAGGCCGCTCATGTAATGTGTTCTATTAATCTTTTAACTGGCAGACCTGACTCTTGCGCAGCCATTCGATGTCTGACTGGTAGAGTTCACGCAGGTCCTTGAGGCCGAGCTTGAGCATTGCTACACGGCTGACACCAAGACCCCATGCAAGCACAGGCTGCTTTATACCGAGAGGTTCGGTAACTTCCTTACGGAAAACTCCGGCTCCACCGAGCTCAACCCATCCGAGTCCGTCAATATATACCTCGGGTTCCACACTTGGTTCTGTGTATGGGAAGTATCCCGGCCTGAACCTGACGTCCTCGAATCCCATCCTGTGGTAGAACTCTTCAAGGCAGCCAAGCAGGTTTGCGAATGACATGTTCTCGTCCATGATCACACCTTCGAGCTGTTCGAACTCAGGGGTATGGGTAGGATCGATTGTCTCACGGCGGTATGCCCTGTCGATACAGAATGCCTTAAGCGGTGGATTTGGGTTGTCTGCAAGGTACTTGATGGTGACTGCGGTGGTGTGTGTCCTCAGTACATCGCGCTTTGCAATATCCTCGCTCCATTTGCCTCCCCAGCCAGTGGAATCGATATCTCCGCCACGCTCGTGCATGTCCTTGATGCCGTCCTTGTATTCCTCAGGGAGGTCTGAACGACTGGACAGGTGGAAGGTGTCCTGCATCTCTCTTGCAGGGTGGTCCTGTGGCTGGAACAGTGCATCGAAGTTCCAGAATGAGCTCTGCACGACATCGCCCTTGATCTCGGTGAATCCCATCTCAAGGAATATCTGGCGCATCTGGTCGATGAGGCGCTGGTATGGGTGTACCTTTGCACCGTACAATGGTTTTGGTGGTGTCTGGATATTGTAAGGCCTGAAGTTCTTGTTCTTCCATTCACCGCTCTTGAGTAATTGTGATGTGATCTGTGTGATCTCCTCTTCGATGGTGATGCCTGCTTTTACAAGCTCGGTACCTGCATCTGTAATGGAGACTATCCGGTCCTTTTCCTCGGTCTTTGAGACGAGCTTTCGTTTGATTAGGTCCTTTATGGTCTTGCCATCTGTCCCAAGCTCTTCAAGGGTGCTTGCTTTCTCTGTGAAGCTGGCAAGTACCTTCTCGTCCTCGGTTTCATCTGCATCTCCTGATGGCACCATCATTCCGTTCTCGATGCTTGCCCAGCCTTTCTTACGAAGCCATCCGGTTGCAATACCCACCATCTTTGGTGAAAGGTTCTCTTTGAGCTCATCGATAGCTGTTGGCTCGGAGAGCGCGCGGATCAGCTGGCGCTCGGGGAGTCCCTCTTTTGCATAGGTAAGACCTTCGTCTGTTAGTGAGTACAGTTCTGTAACGGTATCGTTCACTTCTGCCAAGCCGTTCTCTGAGAGCAAAAAAGCGGATTGCATTGCAGTTTCCACTTTCATGGATGCTTTTTCTGCAAGCTCTTCCGGGGTTGTGGATGCAAGTTCATCCAGTGCGAGCAGCACGTTTTTCTCATTCGTGGTAAGGTTATAGTTGCTCATGTCGGTCAGGGTCCTTTTAGGTTTATAATCCGTAATCGTCCAGCCGGTCCTTTGCCAGCTCACGCTTCTCCTGGTGTTCTGTCAGGAATTCGGTCATCAGTTCTGCAGCAAGGGATTTGCAGCTTCCGCACATGCGTTTTCCGCAGATACATTCATTGTAGATCTCTTCCAGTTCCTTATCGTCTTCCACGAGGTGGAACATAAGGAGCTCGAATGCGGAGCAGTTGTTCGGATCTCCTCCAAGCTTTTTCTGCTCCTCAAGTGTCATCCTGCCGCCGGTCTTGGCACGCTTGACCTTCTTTGCAGCGGCCTTTGGATCTTCCTTTAGTGAAATGATGCTCTCAGGAACACTGCTGGACATCTTTCCGCCCTGCAGTCCTGACATGAACCTGTGGTAGGTGGAAGATGGAGGTACAAATGCGTAGCCTCCATATTCGATCTCAACTTCCCTTACGGTGTTCAGGAGCTTGGTGTAGTTATCAGCACCAAAGACATCCACATGTCCTTCGAAAAGCTTCGTATCCCATGGGAGCCTCTCTGCGATATCCGCAAGTGCGCCTTCAGGGGCAGCTTTGCTACGAACGCTGAAGTACTTGTTATCGTTCTTGTCCTCACGGCCTTCGATCCTGAACATGTTCATCTTGTGTGCGATGCCACGTGTCAGGCGCATGTGTGGGTCCTGGTCTGCACCCACCGGGATTACCGTAGGCTTCGGTCCGCCAAACTCAGAAAGCTGGGGGTGAAGAATATCGGCACTCTGGGACAATGTGCTCACCATGTGGGATACACTGGTCTCTCCGCTGAACCCGTAGATAGCACTGAGCTCGGAGAAGTTCGTCTTTGACCCCAGTTCGAAGGTAAGTTCTTTGACGTTATCGGATTCTGACTGGAAGTATATGTGGCCGTCAGGTTCAAAACCAAGGGCTATCAGGCTTACAATGTAATCCTCAACACCGATCTGGCGGCATTTTTCCCATGAGACCCCTCTTACGGAGTATGCTTCACGGTCCGCAATTCCCACAAAGGCATCAGCACCCATCTTCTGGTGCCAGATGATCTCTTCCATGACCATTTTGTGCCCCAGATGCCCGCCTCCGGTAGGCATGAAGCCGCTCATGACCGAAAAAGGGTCTTTGTTCTTCATTGCATCTGTTATCAGGTCATAGCTCCTGTGGCCGAAGATTATCTTCCTTCGCATGTACCTGTGTGGGTCAGGGAGTTCAGAGCAAATGTCCTCGAATGGCAGGATGCCAAACTCGTCGAACAACTTTGAGTAATCGTCAATATTGACTGAACCCCAGGGGTCAAGTTTCGTATTCATGTGCTGCCTCTGTCAAATTCCGCTTAAAGATTGTTATTATCCTTGAATCACTTGAATGTATATATCGGTTACCTGATAAGGTCGAAGTCATAGGGGACCTCTGCATCATCAGGTATCTTCGATACCAGCTTCAGGTAATCCTTTTCCTGCATCAGGCAGGAGTGCCTCTCTCCCTTGAAATCGCTGACTTTGCGTATCCTTCCCCAGATGGTCCTGAGGGAGTCGGTATTGATATTACCGAAACTGAATGGTATGTAAGGGCATGGTTTTACCGACCCTTCCACGCAGACATGAAGCCAGCGCTGTCCGGCAAGACATCCCAGCATCTCACCTTCAAAGTAGGTATTTGCGAAGATCCTTGGTCCATCCTCTGAGGCATTTATCCTGTGGTACATATCCATGATTACTTCCCTGTCCTCATCGGTGATAATAGGGTCCTCAGGTTTCTTTGGTACTGATTCCCACAGTGAGAACTCGTGCACTCCAAGTTCTTTTGCAAGCTGGTACATGGATGTCAGCTTTTCCATGTTCTTCGGGGATACATGGGTGCACATGGTGACGAGTAGTCCTGCGTCAAGGCCGTACTTTATTGCACCGGTAGCCTTCTCAAAGGCACCTTCCAGTTTTCTCACATCATCGTGCTCTTCCGGAACCGTGGAATAGATGCTCACCAGGAGGTTATGGAGTCCGACCTCCTTTAGCCGTTGAGCGACCTCCGGTGTCATATCCGTGCCAGGGGTGTACATGTTAACGATGGCACGGTCCTTGTCAACGTAATCGATAAGTTCGAATATGTCCTCGCGAAGCAGTGGGTCCCCTTCGGTGAAAGTGATGACCACGGCACCCATGTCCAGAGCCTCGTCGATGGTCCTTTTTACGGTATCCACATCAAGGTCGCCTCCGCCACCGCTGATCAAACAGTGGTCGCATTTGCATTTGCAGTTCCTTGTGATCTCAAATGAGACTGTCTCAGGGATGTATTTCCCAAGTGCGATCTGGGTTTCTGCATAGAGTAGCCTTTTGAAGACCTTGCCGGGTATAGGGGGCAGCCATGTGGATGCTATGACCCTGTCCTTTTCGACCAGGGCGGGTTTCTCAGCTTCAAGGGTCGCATTGATCTTTTTCAGGAAAGGTGAGCAAACTCCTCGTAAATGTCCCTTCGCTTCCAGTTGCAAGAACCCGTTCAGATGCTTCAGGTCAATTGTAAGGCCTGGCAGGGAAAGTACTGTTATGTCCTCTTCAGGCTGGTCCGTATCTGTTTTTTCGTAAGTGTCAGGCATCTTAAAATCCTCTTTGATCAGGTCTTACAACCTCTGTCAGTTTATCTGTATAGGCCTCAGGCTCTGTGGTGTTGACATTTGTTCCATGTAAAAAATGAATTCCGAAACCGGATCTTGCCAGTTCCGTTCTCCCCTGTGGGGGCACCAGGTCATTGTTTGGGAAACCGCTTCCAATGAATCCAATAGCTTCTGGTCTTGAAATTGGTTCCCTGTACATCTAAACCCTCTTTTAAGATCGTTCTTTTCTTCAATATCTTCCCCTGTATAGGATCAGTCAGGGAAGATATTTCAGAAAGGGTGTAGACCAATGATCGAAATAAAGAACGCGGATCAAACGCGTTCTGCAAATGCAAGATTTCCGCTGATCCTCTTTATCTTGACCTTTACCACGTCACCCTTTGCAGCGCCAGGGACAAATATGGTGAATTTTGCAAGTTTGGCGATTCCGTCTCCTTTTGAACCAACGGCATCGATCCTTACCTCGTATTCCTCGCCTTCTTCAACTGCATCGCGTGGGGTTGCAATTGTGGTTCTCCTCTTCTTGACAGGACGGTGTGCACCACAGGCGGCGCATTTGAGAACCATTATCCTGCCTTCCTTTACAAGCTGGGTATCCGGACGGTTGCATTCGGAACAAATGACATATTCCTCAACGTAGGCGTCGATATTTGCTTTGATGCTCTCTTTTGGGAACTTACCCTGGAAGATTGCACGGCTCCCATCAAGTTTACCGGCTGTACCCATTTCCCTTGTGAGGTATTTCATAAGGTGGTCAGGTTCTCTGTTGAGTACGTCCGCAATGTTCCCAAAGTTATCCAGGACGGTGGTCTTACCTTCCACAAATATCTTGGGTTCGGGAATTACGAAACGAACATCCGTAGTTTCCACATCAGGGAGATTTTCAATTGCCCTTTCCAACAGCGCTTCGTAATCATCCATTTTGATACCCTCTTGTTTTGATCAATGTTTATCTTACTGTACCAGTTCCATACCCTGATCGACAACGATCCTTACAGGGGTTGGGAGTTTCTGGCCAGCTTTTCTCAGAGCATCTTTTGCCATTGGGAAATGCTCTTTGTTCACGGAGATGGTGAATACCTTTTGTCCTGCAGAAACTCTTGCTGCAGTACCTACATTCTTGCCCCATGCTGCTCTCATTCCACTTGAGACACGGTCTGCTCCTGCTCCAGTAGCCTGTTTGTTCTCCCTGAGGACCTCGTGAGGATATACCCTGAGCTTCATGTGGTAGCCGGTACGGCCTGCTCCTGATGTCATTGTTCTGTTTGCAGTGATACGTGCAGCTTCGAGAGCTTTGTGCTGGATCTGGCATTTCTCATCTGCAATCAGTGTGATCTTCACCGGGAATTCAGCTTTCTTGTTTCCATCATCGTAGTGGATTACGTGGCTACCTGGAACACCACCCATGTATTTTCTTCTTGTGTTTGAACGTGATTTTACGTTTCTGTACATACTTGCTGGTTTTCTTACCATGAGATTGAACCTCCTTAATATGATCAGTGTGATCTTAAGAACGCATTGTGTGTCCTGCTTTTTTGATCTGTTCAGCAGATCTCTTTTTCGGATCTGTTGGCAACGCGTCTTGAAAATCTTTACTTTGTAAATGTGTCAATGGTGCATCCCCCTACTACTTAGGGGTTTATAAGTCTTATCAGTAGAAAGTGAATTTTCATTTTTTATGTGAAGTTTTAACTTACACTTTATATATGTGATTTTTGGCAAGTCATCCTTTTCAATTTGTGGTCGCAATGCTCCAAAAACCAATATATACTGCATATCTATATTTCATACATGGACTCTGTTACGCAAAAACACAAGAAGGATGTAAAAAAGAGCCTTGGTTTTCATATTATTTCAATATCTTCTTCAAGGTTTGCCACATATGGTTCAGTCCGCTCTCCCTCAGATGCCGATGATGTGTCCGGTGAGCTGATGGAAGATCTTGTGAAAAAAAGTGGGCATAATGTCCTCGGATATGAGCTCGTCTCCGATGATCCGTCGACTATAAAGATGGCTGTAATGGATGCCCTCCAGAAGGAGGCAGATATTATTGTGACGACCGGCGGTACCGGACTGACTCCTGCCGATATAACCATTGAGACACTTGCTCCAATGTTTGAAAAGCAGATGCCGGGGTTTGGCGAACTTTTCAGGTATAAGAGCATTGATCAGATAGGTTCTGCAGTGATACTGACCCGTGCAGCTGCCGGGACTGTAGGGGATAAAGCTATCTTCTGTTTGCCCGGGTCTCCCGGTGCAGTGGAGCTTGCTCTCTCGGATATAATTCTCCCTGAGGCAGGGCATGTTATAAAGCACATAAGATAATTCCTAATAGGATGTAGGGGCATGCCTCCAATATATTTTGACAGTCACTACAAAAGATATATTATAATATGACTATCTTCTATATTGTGTCTATAATGTGGGTGAACCGGTGCGATATTATATTTATTTGATCACATCTGGTTGCATTTTGGTTCCCTGTAAATAAACAGGATAACTGACCCGTATTCATTGACAGGTCCCAATTCACTATAGGAAGGTTTACATGGCTGGATATTTGTTTGGTATCAAGGAACTTGATGATCTGATCGGAGGTGTCAAAGAGGGTACCAACCTGATGCTTATCGGTCCTCCTATGAGTGGGAAGGATGATCTTGTGAATGCCATTATATACAATGGTCTCAATGAGGGCGATTCATCCATTATAGTTTCCACCCGTGAGACAGGGGAACGCGTACTTGACTGGTTCTCCGATAACGGCCTGGAGGTCGATTCTTCTAATCTTGGTGTTGTGGATTGCGTGACTAAGACCCTTGGTATTCCAACATCTGATGATGCTCACATTAAAAGGGCCTCAAGTCCTGTTGACCTTACCGGGATAGGTGTAAGGATCGGTCAGTTCTTTGAGGAGTACCTTGTAGTGAAAAAGGCTCCGGGAATGAGGTTCTGTATCAATTCCCTTTCTACAATACTAATGTATTGCAATCTTCAGACCCTGTTCCGGTTCTTACATGTCTTTACAGGCCGTATCAAGGCATCCAATTCACTTGGGATCTTCATTGTGGAAGATGAAATGCATGATACGCAGACAATAGCAACCCTTAAGCAGCTTTTCGACGGCATGATCGAAATAAAGGAGACCGAATCCGGTCACTCTGTCAGGGTAGTGGGCATTACTCCAAAACCAACTCCATGGTACGACTTTGAGATCGATGGAAGTAATGTGACCATCGGGAAACCTGAATGAGCATTTTCTTCGGGTCACAGTAGTTGATAATGCAATATTTCCTGCGTATATGGCGCAAGGTATAATTGACATAAATTTTGTGTAGGTTCATATGGATAAAGAAAAGTTATACAAACTCAGATCAGAGGCAACTCACATAAAGCCTATGATCAATGTAGGCAAAAACGGGGTCACTGACCAGTTAATACTCGAACTAAAAAAGGCCATCAAGGACAACCATCTTGTAAAGGTCAAGGTCTTAAAGAGTGCTTCTTACGAGGATGAGGACGGTATCGACGGCATTGCTGAAAAGCTTGCATCTGCTACAAAGGCAACGGTCATCGATGTAAGGGGACATTCAGTGGTGCTTTACCGCTAAAGTCCGGGAACATTTTTAAGATTATTTTCAGATCTTCTCTCCTGAGATTATCTCGACCTGTTGCAGGGTGATGAGCTCTTTCGGTACCATCCTGCAAAGCTCAGGGAGGATCTCTCTTATCTTTTCTTCGGAATCGACTGCTTCTAGGATCATAGGCAGGCCTGTGCCCAGCCTCAGGACACTTGTCGTGTGTATCTTGCTGTGTACCCCGTATCCTTCAATACCATGGAGCACGGTTGCACCGGCGATCTTTGAATCTCTCATGAACTCAAGTATCACTTCGTGTGCAGGTCTGCCGTTGCAGCGATCGTTCTCACTGAGGTATATCCTGAGGACAGCTGATCTCATAAGTAAATCTCTCTTCTTTAAATTAGATTAAGCTTGCTATCTGCTGTCCGATAAATACGCCTGAAAGACAAAGAAGCAGGTTTAGTGCTATGTTGGATGCGAAAAGTAGTTTCTGTCCCTCTTCAAGCAACCTGAATGTCTCATAGGCAAAGGTCGAGAACGTTGTGAAGGAGCCAAGCATCCCTATATTGATAAGGTGAATACTTCCAAATGGTTCTGATAAGAATGTAAGTGTGGCCAATATGGTGCTCCCGATGACATTTACAAGAAGGGTTCCTGTGGGGATGCCTTTAAGCAGGGGAACGGTTCCTGATACCAGATACCTCAGGCAGGCTCCGATGGATCCTCCAAGTCCCACCAGCAGCATGGCTTCAAGACCTGCTGGCATCTTAGCTCCTCCTCGAAATGTGGATGATCATGCCTCTTCCGACAAAAACAGCCAACAGGGTGAGTGTCAGGTTTGTTCCGATGTTATATATGGAAGAGTTTCCTCCAAGCGTGTAGCTCTCAACGGCAAAAGTGGAAAAGGTGGTGAATGATCCCATGAAGCCTGTCCCGAAGGTAAGTCGTGTCCTCTGGCTTATGTGTCCAAGGTAGTCGTAATCATACATCATCATTCCCAGAAGGAGGCTTCCGATCACATTCACAATAAGCGTCCCATTGGGCGATATGGTGCTGGATGAAACTGCATATCTGGATACAGCACCGAGGAATCCGCCGAATGCAATGCCTGCCAGATCCTGTGTTCTTTCCGGGAATATCATCTCTGGTTCCGATGTTCAGAGGCAACAATTGTTGCCTTATTGCTTTAAAATAGTTCAGCCACCTGATACAGGCGGGAATATTGCTATCTCGTCGTCATCATTGACGATGGTGTCAAGGCCTTCAAGATGCATGACATTATCCCCGTTTATGAGGATGTTGATGTAGCTTCGGAGTTCCTTCTTTCCGTCGATCTCGTTGAAGACCATCTCCTGAAGCTGAGGGAACTTTGAGAGAAGAGCATCAAGGATCTCCTGTACGGTCTTTCCCTGTACCTCCAGTTCCGACTCACCTGCAGATTCCCTGAGATTTGCAAATAACTTTATTTTTGCCATAGTCATGGGAATTTGTGAGTACTGCATATTTAATAAAACTATCCAAATAGCTAAAGAACTGCTCTTTTGCAGTTAGCTTTGCTTAATATGTGTGAAAACAGATCAGAAAAGTTAATTGTGGTGGGATAGCGCGGATTTGAACCGCAGTCCAAGCGTCCCAAACGCTCGAGGATCGACCAGGCTACCCTACTATCCCATCATGTTAATCGCATGCAAAAGACCTCGCATGCAGTGCCTTTGGAAGCACGTTCCCCTAAATAGAAGTTATAGTAGATATACTTATCTGTTAGGCTGTTGGTCTTTGGGAATTAATCGCTTGATTTTCCGTCGTTTTTGGGCATACACCGAACAGTTTATCCATAAAATTGATCTGGCTTATATACTATTCTCCGGAAGATCGCCCTGGATTCGTTTGATGGCGGCGCATGGAAGTGTGGACTATCTCATTCCCAGCGCTTGTAAGCATCAT
Organism: Methanococcoides sp. LMO-2; assembly: GCF_038432375.1. NCBI lineage: Archaea > Methanobacteriati > Methanobacteriota > Methanomicrobia > Methanosarcinales > Methanosarcinaceae > Methanococcoides > Methanococcoides cohabitans. The sequence continues at coordinate 80,836 of NZ_JBCAUS010000005.1, read as the reverse complement.
TTTTGACCTTCATCAGGTCAAGTGCCCTGCCTGCCATGAAGTTGATGAGGTCATCGATGGATTCCGGCCTGTTGTAATATGCCGGGGAGGCTGGCAGTAGTATGGCTCCTGCATTGTGTGCTTTCAGCATGTTCTCAATATGGATGCCGCTTAAAGGCGTTTCACGGGTCATGAGGACAAGTTTTCTCCTGTCTTTCAGGCACACATCCGCTGTGCGTCCGAGGAGGTTGTCAGAGGTTCCATTTGCCACTGATGCGAGCGTTTTCATACTGCAGGGTGCTATGATCATTCCTTCGAAGGGATGAGATCCGCTTGCTATTGCCGCGGTGAAGTCCTTTTCGTCATGGACATACGTTGCCAGGTCCTTTATGTCTTCAGGCGTAAGGTCTGTCTCCACTTCGATTATCTTCTCAGCAGCCTTTGTGAGTATAAGGTGCGTGTCTATGTCCATATCTGCCAGAAGCTCAAGAAGGCGAATTCCATATTGTGCACCTGAGGCTCCGCTTATACCGATGACTATCTCCATTCTTAATTCTCCTTCAGTGATCTTACGAATTCATCTATCAGTTCTTTTGATGCGGATAATACTTCCTCTATCTCTTCACCTGTGATGTTCTCGAAATGTATCCCTGCTGTAAACACCGTTGTGCTGTGTGTGACCGAACTGATAAGCCTTGCAGCATCAAGTGCTATGGCATCGTCCCTGTGTGATGGAAGGGTGATGACCGATGAGGATGCATGTCCTGGTATCCTGTCATAGTAGCCCACAGCTACGGCTCCTACATGGGCATTTCCTCCTGTGAGGGTCACCACAAGGTCCTCTCCCATGATCCTGTGCTCGAGTACAAGGTCTCCCCTGCTTGTCTGTTTTCTCATTTCCGGCAAAGTATCACCTCATAGGTCTGTAAGTCTGAACTGCTTCGTCTTTTTCTTTGTTTCAAAGAAATCTTCTGCAGCTTTCCTGACCTTATCCCTGTGTTCTTTAATTGTATAGACTCCCATCCTCCAGTTATCCTGGTGGGCATTCTCTATGGTTGCCACAATGTTGGACGCTTCATCAAGCCTCAGCATCTTTCCGTCGACCTTGATCAGTGCCTTCATTTCTGCGATCTCAGGCCTCTTCGGGATATCGATCAGTATTTCCTGGCTGTCGATGCCGATCATCTCAGCGATCTCATTTTCCACGCGCTCGACCTTTCCCCTGTAACGCAGGACATTCTCTCCCACAACATCGATCCCTGTATGGAGGGCACGTTTGTACAGTCTTCTCTCGTCAAGTCGCTTTGCAAGTTCTCCTGCATACCCGTTGTCAGCCCGGATCATCTCGAATAACCTGGCATCTTCCATCTGGCGCAGTTTGAAGGGGTCGAGAGTACCCTTGTTGATAAGGTCCTGTACAGCTCTTGTGAACATTGTTTCGGCTATCCTTGATACATGGTGGTAATAGACCGAAGGGTGCATGAGGAAACGTGAGACCAGAAGGGATTCCGCGGCTTTCAGGCCACCCAGGCCGACCACCAGGTTATCCTCATAGAACTGCATCTCATGTATCAGGCGTGCATGGTCCACAAGTCCGAAAGCAACTCCTGTGTAGTGTGCATCCCTTACCAGGTAGTCCATGCGGTCAACGTCGATCTCGCTGTTCACGATCTTTCCAAGAGAGGTCTCACCTTTTATGTGGTCAGCAATGTTGACAGGGTCAAGGCCGTGGTCTTCCAGGATCTCTGCGATCTCACCTTTTTTGAGGATCGGTTTGACATCCTCATGCCTCTGGCGGGTGTATTCCTTTATGATATTCTCTGTTACATGTGATAGTGGCCCGTGTCCTACATCATGAAGGAGTGCAGCGGCACGGATCTCATCTTTCTGGTCCTTTTCGATGGAGTCCAGTTGGGATGTCAGGGTGGTTGCAAGGTGCATTACTCCCAGGGAATGTTCAAAACGGGTGTGGTTAGCTCCGGGATATACAAGATTGGACAGGCCTAATTGCTGTATCCTTCTCAGGCGCTGCATCTGGGGAGTGTCTATCAGTGACAATACCAGTTGGTCCAGTTCTATATACCCGTGTACCGGATCCCGTATTACTTTCATATGGTTTAAATAGTCTTCATGGTATAATGATGTTCCGTTATTTCAAGAAATAAGAGGCTTTGTATGATCGTATTATCAGGTGGAACAGGAACTCCCAAATTGCTCGATGGTCTAAGACACGTCATTCCTGAAGAGGATATCACTGTGGTCGTAAACACGGCGGAGGATCTCCGGGTTTCGGGAAATCTGATAACGCCTGATATTGATACCGTGCTCTATCTGTTCTCTGAAAGGATCGATAAGGGTAAATGGTGGGGTGTCAGGGACGATACCTTTGCCACGCATGAAGCAATGAAGCTTGCAGGTCATGACGAGGGTATGATGATAGGTGATCTTGACAGGGCTACTCACATCATGCGTTCTGAGCTCTTAAGAAATGGTATGACCCTTACAGAAGCTATCCAAAGCATGACTTCTTCATTTGGGATCCGTTCCTGTGTACTGCCAATGTCCGACGATGCTGTATCTACCATGATAACAATACCTTCCGGGAGGATCCATTTTCAGGATTTCTGGGTAAAACAGCATGGTGAACCTGAGGTGCTGGAAGTGTCACAGGATGGGATAGATGAAGCATCCATCTCTCCAGTTGTCCTCGAAGCTCTCGAGGAAGAGGATGAGGTGTTGATAGGTCCCAGCAATCCTATCACAAGTATCGGTCCGATAATTTCCCTGCCCGGTATGCGTGAGATCCTCAAAAAGAAGAAAGTGATTGCAGTAAGCCCTATCATAGGAAAGGAGCCCATAAGTGGACCTGCAGGAAAACTGATGGATGCACGTGGGTTCGATGTTTCCTCTGTTGGTGTTGCAGAATGCTACAATGATATCCTTGATGCGATGGTCATCGATGTACGTGATGAATCTGCAGGAGATGCCATTATGGATATGGGTATAGAGGTATTTTTTAAGGATACTCTGATGAGATCGGTTGATATTAGTATCGATCTTGCAGAATATGTTACTGGTATTTTCAATACTATATGATATTTGTATAAATGTGTAATATACAACAATACCCACACGTAACAACGTTAACATTTATCAAAAAACAATAATTAGTTCTAAATCGCTATGAAAAGTGGTATGAGCGGGTTGGGGAGTGGGGGTACTTGAAAAGAAATTAGGGTCCCGCTCATTACACAAAGAGTACTATTTTGTAATTGTATATACAGGTTACGGCAGAAATGTGAATCTACTCGCGTTTTCCTTTATACACTCCTCATTTTAAGAAGAAGTAATAGCTGAAATAACCGCAATAATTTATTTTTCCCGAATGTGTTGAAATTGCCTCTTCCAGACTAGTTTGGATGCGCGCTGAGTAGGATTTATCCCTCTTAATAGATAGAGTATGAATACACATACAACTGTTAGTATTATGTGTGATATGTATTCACAATTTTCAGAGCAGGTCACTCAGTTGTTGCAATTGCTGTTGTTGTGAAGTAGATTGGGGGTATGTAGATGGCAGTTTGCTTATTTCCTCTCCTATGTTGTTTCTCCTTGTTACTTATTAAAAAAGGATCTCCTAACAAAATTTAAAAAGCATCCACACTAACTCTTATGTACGATTCAATGGGAGTTGTTCTTGTGGGTACAACAGAAGAAAACTACGAAAGCATTATCGTGAAACTGGAGGAGTTGAGCGATCCTGAGGCTATAGAAGGAATGGCACATTTCTGGATCACTCCTGAGAAGTGCTACGGCGTCTCGATCCCTGAGCTGCGAAAGATCGCAAAGGAGATCGGAAAAGATCACAAGCTGGCTCTCATGCTGTGGGACAAGGGGTACAGGGAGACCATGATCCTTGCTTCCATGGTGGACGACCCAAAACAAGTCTCTGAAAAGCAGATGGAAATGTGGGTCTCTGATTTTGACTACTGGGAGATATGTGACCAGTGCTGCATGAACCTCTTCCAAAAGACCCAATTCTCCCGAAGGAAGGCCATCGAATGGAGTTCTAGGAAAGAGGAGTTCGTGAAACGCTCCGGTTTTGTTCTCATGGCGAGGATGGCCGTGGCAGACAAGAAGGCCGAAGACTCTGTATTTGAGGAATTCTTCCCCCTGATCGAAAAGGGGTCGGTCGATGCCCGTAATTTTGTGAAAAAGGCCGTCAACTGGGCATTGAGGCAGATCGGCAAGCGCAACCCGGAGTTGAACAGGAAGGCCATTGAAGTTTCAGAGAAGCTGACCGGATCGAATGTTGCAAGTGCCAGGTGGATCGGAACCGATGCACTGAAAGAGCTTACCAGTGAAGCTGTCCGGAAGCGACTTAATAAATGATATTTTGCATCAGATCTGCATAAAATCGGTGTTAGTAGACTTCAAATCAATTCGTAGTTTAAGTAATGGATATATATCTGCGAGTCATTCATCTGAATAGATATAGGAGGTAAATTATCATGTCAAAATATACGGGTATGGGCATAATGGTCCTGATCACCATTGTGGTAGTGACCGTAGCTGCCTTTTCCATGGGTTGTACTGAAAATGGCGATACGGATCTAACAGATGATGTAAATATAGTGGAATCGGGATCAGTTTTCACAGAAAACGAGAATGGCAATGAGATCTCAATAGAACAGAACGGTCTTATTGTGATCAAACTGGAAGAGAATCCGACAACAGGCTATTCCTGGAACCTCACGATCCCTGAGGGTCTGACACTGGTAGGCGATGAGTTTGTGACCGATCAGGGGGATGAAGAAATTGTAGGCGCAGGTGGAATCCACGAATGGGAACTTCAGGCAGATTCTGAGGGTGCCTATGAGATCTCTGCTATCTACAAGAGGCCCTGGGAAAACACCACTGGTGAAGAGGATACTTTCAGCATGACCGTAACTGTGCTCGCTTCAGGCGAACAGGATGTTGTCGATGGTAATGGTGCAGATAGCATCACTGACGGAGATGACAATGAATACATCATCCGTGATGCTGCTGTCGATGACATAGAGATCCTGATGATGGAATCATTCCCATTGCAGGTCAGTGTGGTTGCAACGGGCTATGTACCCGATGGATGCACTGTTATCGATGAGGACAACATCGAGGTAATAAGGGACGGGAACACCTTCGATGTATCACTGAAGACCAAAAGACCGGCAGATGCCATATGCACCCAGGCACTTGAGCCTTATGAGGTGAACATCCCTCTGGATGTGTATGGTCTTGAAGCAGGAGTCTATACGGTGGATGTGAACGGTGTGACGGACACGTTCGAGTTCACCATGGACAATGTGATGGAGTGAGGTTTTAAGAAACCTCCCTCTTTTTTAGTAAGATCCTTTCCTTTCTGATTTTCCATTTATTTTTTTCTTTTGCACTTCATTCATCTTCCGGGAATATTCCCAGTCTTACCCTGATGAAATCGTACATCTCCTGTGCAATGTCTACATCACAGCAGCTTTCCACTCCTTCAAAACCAGGGGATGAGTTCGCTTCACAGACCTTGAAGTGTTCCCCGTCAAAGAGGAGGTCAATTCCTGCGATTTCCAGTCCGAAGACATTTGCAGTCTCAGTGGCCAGCCATTCGATCTCCGGTGTCATTTCAAAGGACCGGACCATTCCTCCCCTTGAAAAATTGGCCTTAAAATCCCCTTCAGGTGCTACCCTTTCCATGCAGGCAACAGCACGCCCTCCGATGATCATTACGCGAAGGTCACGACCCATGCTTGACTTGACGAATTCCTGAATGATGAAGTTAACATTGCTCCTTGTTGAACGTATGAGTTCCATAAGGTCGATGAAGTTTGATTTGCTCTCGGAAAGGAACACTCCACTCCCCATGGATCCTGAAAGTGCCTTTACGACCAGTGGGAATCCAAATTTTTCCTCAACAAGGTTTACGTCGATGGGATGTTTTGCAAGCATGGTCTTTGGGAATGCAATATCCGCTTCTGCGAGTATCTGCTGGGAGTACAGTTTGTCCTTTACCGTGTCAATACTGTGGGATGAGTTGAACGTATGGACCCCAAGCCTTTCCAGATGCCTTATAATGGCCAGTGCATAATAAGATGTTTCTGCACCCATTCTGGGAAGCAGGAAATCAGGCAGTGACACCGTTTCTCCATCCAGAAGAACACTTTTCCGGTCATCCCTTGTGACAATAAGCTCGAACTGCTCAGGCCTGATAACTCTCATCTCAATATTGTTCTTTTCAGCAACTTCAAGAAGATGGTTTATTTCGTAAGTTTCAGGTTTTAGCTCCAGTTCGGAATGTTTGTATAATATCCATCCTTTCACTTTCTTCGCCTCGTTTTTTATTAGAAAGTAGCCTTTAGGGATATCAGGGATATAAGGCATTTGGCTGTACCGTGGTCGGAAATCTATTAATGATCATAATTTTAAATAATTGAATTACTGATGGTGTGGGGTCAAGAGGAGTAAAGGTCAATGACTGTAATCGAGATTGGTTGTTGTGGTGCCTATTGCAAGACCTATCGTGAATTTAAGAACAAGAAATGTCGCGGGTGCAGGCAATTCATCGAGTTTATTCAAAAGGAAGGGTATGAGGAGTTCATCAAAAGGGCGGATAAGTGGAAGAACTATTATGGAAAGCTTGGTTGAATTTCATTTTTGGATGCTTGTTCTTAATCTATTTATGTTGAAATTTACGGGTTTATTCCCCTTCTTTTTTTAGGTGGTTGAGTGAATTTAAAACATCAAAAATGTAGATTTTGATTTATGGAATTTGTACCTAGATATTATATATCTTTAGGATAACTGGTTATAAGTTTTTATAGTAAACCAATAAATTGGGATATGGTAATCATTTATGAGTAAACTAAAAGCGAAATCATCAGACTTTAGAATTGAAGATACTTTTGATGATGATGCTGATATTTATACAAAATATAAACTAGTTTGTGCTGAATTAGAAGAATTAAAGTCACAAAAAGAGCCAATAATACAAAAAAAATTGAATGCTTCATACAATATTGAGGAGCAAAAACCACAAAACATTGAAGAATACAAAAAATGGGTAAAAGAAAAGTTTGGAATAGATATCTCAAGTAGGACAGAAACTCACTATCATTCAGTAAGAGGAATAATTAGTGATGATTTTAAAAAATCTTCATTATGGACTGAGCTATCTCAAAATATTAAGGAATATGATGAAGAGTATAATCTGAAAACAAGCGGATATAAACTTTTTAGTCCTAATTTTGTCCCTGTATTAAACAATAAACCTTATGATTCATTCATATTGAAATCCTTTAGGAAAAATGTTGTTAATAATAACAATTGGCCCGAAGAACCTGATATGGGTTGGGTTCTTCCCGATAACTGGTTTGAAAAAACAGGAGACATTGTTAGAACGCTATTTGTCGTTAAATACTTAGATGGTATTGAATTTTTGGTTAGCAAAATCGAAGAGATTTGTAAAAAACATGGTTCAGAATGTAGAATATCTTTAGAAGCAAAAGATGAAGGATATTATGCAGCTCATATGGATGTAAAACAAACCTTTGAAATTCCCAAATATGATTGGGATACAAAAAAAATAGAAATTTTTATTGAAATTCAAATAACAACACAATTGCAAGAAGTTATACGTAAATTATTACATACATACTATGAAGATAAAAGAGTAAGTAGTGTAAGACAGCCAGATACATGGAAATGGGATTATAAAAGTGATGAGTTCGCTGCAAATTATGTGGGTCACATACTTCACTATATGGAAGGAATGATTATGGATATAAGAGACAGAAAAAATTGATCCCTTTTCAAACTGGAAACAAATTTGCAGATGAGAATTATAGTGTTTAGAATTTATTAGAATTTATGAAGGATGGTTCCATATGAGTGAAAATGTAGAATTCAACCAACATGCCAAATTTATAGAATATCTTGAAAAGATAGGAATTGGAGATACTCTTCAAAAAAAGATTAACTATATCTACGATTTTTATCGGGAAGTATGCAATGAAGAAATTAAAGATATTTTTATAAATGAATATTTAACAGAAGACGGAGAACGCGTTTACGAAAATCTTTTTTTATTCTCTGATACTTTCATAATGGAAGCTAAAAATATTATGAAAGAAGATGATTTTGACATGACTCCTTTAAAGAATCGTATAACATATTGGCAAATCAGAAAAGTGGAATATGATTTTATAGAGTCTAACGAAAAATCAAGAATGTATCTACAAGTTTTATTTGATAAAAAAATAGAAGGGGCATTTAAAGCATCGAAAGAAAATTGTGATGCACTTAAGAATATAATAATGACTTATATTGTAACGAATCTACAAACAGAATGAATTCACAGTGTATCTAAAATTATCAGCCTTACTTTTGATTTTTAATATTTAGATTGTTTTTTAAACCACTTTTTATTTTTAACAGAACTAAAACTTAGGAGATTTTTAGGTATCTTTGGACATTATTATAGGCACTATGATACATTGCCCATAATCAGAAAATTACCACAATTACAATATCCTAAATTGTAATGATAAAATTAAACATAAAATAAGACGCCGGGGTTGGGATTTGAACCCAAGCACTCCGTTAGGAGAAACAGGTCTCGAGCCTGCCGCGTATAGACTCCGCGGCTGTTAATTCACCGTTGGATTAGTCCGCTCTGCCACCCCGGCATTGTTGTTTCTGAAGGCGTTTATGGCTTATATAGGTGTCGAAAAAGTGGTTCAGAAGTCGAAAAGGGAGCTCTGGTTCTTTGGTTTTGGTGGATCTGCTTTTGGTTTGTGTTCGGAATCCGGCAGTTCTATCCAGCCATACTGGCCTCCGCCTCCGGGGTGGATGATGACCTCGCCGTTTCGGAATGCCAATATTGCATCAACTATTTTTGGGCTGACGATGTCGAGCTGGTCAGGTTCTGCATCCAGCAGGACTGCAACCTCGTTGCCGAACTTTTCCACAAGGCTTTCCCATGCGGTCTTTACGCCTTTGGTGGTGATGCTTGCATGTCCCAGTGCCATCATAATGATCTCTGCAAGGGGTGCTAGGTGCAGGTAGTCCGGGCGGTGGTTTGGGTGCACCGGTTCTTCCAGGTCTGCCAGTTCGTTGATCCTGTCGCACACTCCTTTCTTTACCTGTCCCCTGCACTGGGGGCAGCGCCAGTTGTTCTGGACGGCTTGCTCAAGGGTGTAGTGGGTAAAGCACTTGATGCACGCGGATTCGTTGTATTTCCCCTCTTCGGGGAAGAACCCTACGTTCAGTGTTGCTTTGTAGCCTTCCTTGCGGAGGATGGCTTTTTCCAGTCCCTCGAAATCGATTGATGGGACCTCGAAACGGGTAAACTCGCGTGCCAGTTTGTTGGACCAGGGGGAGTGTGCATCAGAGTTGGTCAGGAAGGTCAGTCTGTGAAGCTCGCTGATGCGGTCCGCGTAATCGGTATCCGCGCTTAAGCCCAGCTCCACGAAGGAGATATAGTCTGTGAGGTCACCGTAGCAGCTTTGGAGTGAGTCATGATATGCATACAGGGCTGTCCAGGGGGTAAACGCATGGCAGGGCCCGATGAGTGCACCGATGTCCCTTGCTATCTGTGCTATCTCACTGCCGTTCAGCCGTACTGTTGGTCTGCCATCGATTGCCAGGTCAGTGTATTTTGACATGGTCTCTGCCAGCTCCTCGGCCTTTGAGATGGATGGCAGTATCAGGAGATGGTGGACGCGGTTCTTGTCCTCGATCTCTGTGGTAGGTATAAAATGAGTATCATTGATGAGTATGGTCTCATCATCGGTGGCTGCGGACTTGATGTCAGCTAGCCATTTTGGATGGATACAATCGCCTGTGGCCACAAGGTCGATGCCTTTTTTCCTGGCCTCTACAGCAATTGTCGGCAGCTCCATCTTATTGGAGCATGCCATTGAGTATTTAGAATGGAGGTGGAGATCAGCATTGATCTGCATGTTCCCACCTTAGCCGATGTATCTTAAGTCTTCTTCAACGGCAGTATCTCTCAATACTCCCTGTTGTTGCTGTTTTGCTTCCATGAGGTTAGCAACGATCTTCTCCATGTCCTTTGCACGCTCTTCAAGTTCGGCCACGTCGACCTCGATGTTTATGAGCTTGCTGAGTATGGCAAGGAGTGATTGTGCGCTCTTCGGGTCAACAAGGTATCCTGAGGTAAGTCCCATAAGACACGCAGCTTTCATATTTGTGAACTTGCTGAGTCCGAGTAAAAGGCCGGATGCACCTACGATACCTCCTCCTGGCTCGCTGGCCTTGAAGGTAACTCCGTGCTCTTTCAGCTCTTCCACAAGTTCCGCGTCATTTGCAGCACCCATTACCTCATCGATGTGCTCCAGCTTGCCTGTTGGGTATCCTCCCAGGGTGTAGATCTTTGAAACGCCCAGTTCTTCGGCAAGTTTGAGGTAAATGCCTGCAAGTTCGTAGTGACCGTCGGTAGTTGTGCTCTGGTGGTCTCCTCCAAGGAGGACAAGGTCTGTCTCACCAGCGCTGTAAATGTGAATCTCGTTATTGACGAGCTTGACTGTGCTGTCCTCGTTCACCATGACCTGTGGTGGGAAATGAGGAGAATAGATCTCAAAAACTTTTTCTGCTTCCAGCTTTTCGACCAGATGGTCGACAACAAGTTTACCAACATGCCCGACCCCTGGAAGTCCTACAAGAAGTATTGGGTCGTTCAGCTGGATTTCATCTTCATTAAGGCGAACCACAGTTGTTTCACGCATGTTCCATTTCTCTCCTTTTGGATATTCGGCGGTATTTACCATATGGGTCAAGCGGTGAAAAACGTGCCGGAAGTGGATTTCTGGAAGGTTCACCACATTCCGGGCAGTTTTCTTTCAATGTGTAAATATTGCATTGAGTACACTTTCTTATCTTGTAGCCCAATGTAACATCACGCCTTTGCTGTTTCGATATGTCGGTGGAAAATTCCTTTTCCTCCCTTTTTCTCGATGTAATCAATAGCCTTGTCAGAAGCTTTCTTCAAAACAGATTCTGCAGTCTTGTAGTCTGGTGCAATGATCTTAATCCTGTATCTTGGTGCACCTGTATATGTGACATTGATCCTGACATCATCTTCTTTGATCTTTGTAGCTGACTTCAATGCTTTCTTGATTACCTCGATGCCGTCAGGGCCATTGGAGGTAAGGTCTACGTATCCTGCGATGTCTACGAATGGAAGTTTTATGTTCTCTTGAGCGATCTCTGCTATCTTTGCTGCGAGCTTTTTACTGATGCCGATACCGTCAAAAGCTTCCTTTCCGCTGATTGCAGCTTCTTCAAAGCCTGTGTAGCAGCTTCCGAACTCTTCCATAAGAATGGATCTGACCTCTTCCATCTTCTTCGGGTTGGTCTTTGTGTCCTCAGCTACGAACTGGAGCCACTTCTCAGCTTTCTGTTCGTTCTTCCAGTCCTGGATCTTTGCACGCTTCTGGTGCTCGTTTACATCCTTTAAGGACAGGTCGATATGGCGTCGGTTCGGGTCTACGTCCAGTACTTTGCAGACGATCTTCTGGCCTTCCCTGACGTAATCACGGACGTATTTGACCCATCCAGCCTTGATCTCGGAGATATGGATGAAACCTTCCTTTCCTCCATATTCCTCAAGAGTGGTATAGGCCCCAAAGTCGACCACGTTCTTTACAGTACAAACTACGAAGTCGCCGCTTTCTGGCCAGTTGTTGTTATCCATTCTACACCACTTTATTCAAGTACTTCCAGGATATGTGTTGTGATTGTTGACTTTCCGCCGGTTGATTCTGCGAGTGTCCTTCCGCATACAAGGCATGTGACCTTGCGGCTTGCACTGCCGAAGATGACCTGCTCGTTGGAGCAGTCGTTGCATTTTACGCGTAAGAATCTGCTTTTTGGTTGTGTCATTGTTATCATTCCTTAAACTCGAATTTCTTTGCTCTGAAGCATGGCCTCTGGTGTGACTTGTTGCACTCGGCGCAGCGGTATTTGAGCTGTACTCTCTTGGTTGGTTTGTCTCCTCCAGGAACCTTTGAGAATTTACCACTGTTTCCGATGCCTGATTGCCTCTTCTTCTGCCTTGCAATGTGTGTCATGGACGATGCTTTGCCTTTCTTGACTCTCTCTGCAATGTGTTCAGTGTGTTTTTTGCAGGATGGGCAATATGTTCTGAACCTCTTTGGGATTTTCATGATTTTCACCTTTATATTAATTTGAATCGTTTATTTTTGTGATAAGATGAGCAGCACCTCGTTTTACCAGAACATTTGCGTTCATTGCCGGTAAAACAACAACATCCTCTGCCCTGGTAGTATAATTTCGATTATCTACGGCATTGAATGTCGGTAGGTCTTTCAATATTCGGACAACAAAGTACTCTTCATTTATATTCCTTTTGGGTATCTCTGTCTCATCTCTATTGTTATCATTGGTAGGGGCCGGGGGTACTGATGCTTCTTGTGCAGTTTCTTCTACATCCTTGTCTCCGGTGATTTCCTGCGTGGTCATCTCTTGTTCTGCAGGTTCCTTTTCCTTTGCAGGGGATGATGCTGATGTGGGGTCGAGTATCGGTTCCAGCAGCTGGTTTCTTGCAACCTGTATTGCTGAAAGCGTTGCCTGGTATACATCCTGTTCTGCAGGAAGGAGCTTGTCAAGGTCCTGTCTTGGTGAACTGCTTGAGAACGCATTGGAAGTGGCCCTTGAGGTAACTTTTCGTACCCTGCGGATGAATATTGTCTCCACATCATTGATGGCGCTCTGGAGCTCGTCCTCCAGTATCTTCGATTCAGCAGAACGCGGATTGTTTATCTTCCTGATCTCTTCCTCAAGCTCATGGATATACTCGTCCACAAGTCCGTAGAATCCGGGAGGCAATGACCTTAAAGCCGAACTGTTCTCTTCTCTGAGTATATTTTTAAGCTCATTACGGTCCATATTCTGCTGCACCTCTGCACATCAGGTACACGGCTGCGTATTCAGGTAATTCCTGTGTACCCTCCTCAACATAGAGGTCATTACCCTTCATTTGTACTGCAAAAGGTCTTATCACTTTTAATTTTACCGGCTTGTCCGAGAAAATCACCGCATCGGTCAGCGGCTCGAACTTCTCCAGCTCGGATATGGAAAGCGTTGTGACACGCATGCCTGACTTCCCGTGGAGGGATCCCCCAAGGCGTATTAGCCTCTTTATATCTCCTGTCACAGGTTCATCCACGCTTGCTGACATGTCGTTGACCGCCTGCAGTGCAAGGGTCTGTATAATGTCCTTATTGACCTTTGAAAGGGCTTCCATATTGCCTTTCTTAAGCAGTTCCACCTGTGTCTCGTCCCTTAATATATCTACCATCTTCTGTGCTGTCTTTTTGCCTATTCCCTTAAATCCGGTGAAAAGGTCCACAGCATCTTCCTTTGTCGCAAGGTCGGTAAGGTAGGATACCAGGTATTTGTTGATCCTGCCTCCCCAGCCGCCTTCGCTTTCCGAGGACAGCATGTTCATCCTTGCGTTCTCACTGCCGGCATCACCGCTGACGGCTTTCTTGTAGAATATCTTGTCAAGGCTGAGCCCGCGCCCGCTGATATAATCCACGATCTCCCTTCTCTCGGCACTTTCAAGGGAGCGGACACGCGGGTCTGCTATGTGGAAATGGTATCCTCTTCCTCCTGAGAACACTGCCCTTATATCATCTTCATTGAATCCGAAGTCATCCACCAGGAAATCATAGAGCTTCAATGTCTCTTTCTTGACATGGTCAAGCATTTCAGAATACGAGTTAGGCGCACCGGGGATGTGGTCTGCATCAAGGTCAAAGATGAGGTCGGCTTCCTGCCAGTGCTTCTCCTTCATGGTGGGTGCACTGGGGTAGGTATAGTATGCAACGGAATGGTATGCATGTGCAGGTGCCATGCCTGCAAGGTATTCTTCGACTTCTCCGGGTGAGCCGAATGATTTGTGCCTTCTCATTACAGTTTCCGGCATCTCGTCAAAAGAGATGAATCCCCATTCACGGGCTTCCAGCCTGGAAGGTATGTGTATCTGTGCCGTCCTGTAATATTCCTGGAACTTCGATTTGAGGAAATATTTTGTCTTAAAGTTCATTGCATGTTTCCTGATGATATTGTCTGCTTATCGCAACTCCAGTTATTTGATGTGTTAATCCTATTTCTTTATTACTTAAATTTGAGTTTTATCAATATGGATAAACCTTAAGTCAGGTCGAACGCTATAGGCATCTATGAAACAGGAGATGACGAGCGCAGACGTGGCTGCTCTTGTATCCGAACTTGGTAATGTTGATATTGAAGGCTCTCTTATCGATGCAAAGATCGGTAAGATATACCAGCCTGTTCCCGGTGAGATCCGGATCAATCTTTTCATATTCGGAAAAGGGCGTGACAATCTGGTGATAGAGGCCGGCAAGAGAGCACACATGAGCCAGTATGTGCGTCCAAGCCCCAAGATCCCTCACGCATTCCCTATGTTGCTGAGGAAGCATATACTGGGTGGCAGGATCACTTCTGTTGATCAGTATGACTTTGACAGGATAATTGAGATCGGTGTGATCCGTGGTGGTATTGAGACAATACTTGTATGTGAACTGTTCTCAAGAGGCAATATCGTTCTTCTTGACAGCGATCGTAAGATCATTCTCCCGATGAACCCGGTGACCTTCAGGGGAAGGAGGGTTCGCAGTGGTGAGATATATGAATACCCTGAAGCACAGCTAAGTCCACTTGATGTGGATGAGGCTGGTATGGCAGAAGTGTTCGCATCATCAACTTCCGATATTGTAAGGACCATAGCCACAAGATACAACCTTGGTGGTGTCCTCGCAGAAGAGGTCTGCCTGAGGGCGGAGGTTGACAAAAGCACTCCTGCAAAGGATGCCACTCCTGAAAATTTGAAGGCACTTTGTGAAGCAGTAAAGCTCGTATTTTCCCCGATCGTGGAACACAGGCTGAAGCCGTGTATCGTCAAAAAGGATATTAAAGGCGAACTGGAAGCTGTCGATGTCATTCCTCTGGAACTCGACCAGTATTCTTCCAATGAGAAGGAATTCTTCCCTTCCTTCAACAAGGCCCTTGACGAATTCTTCGGGAAAAAGGCTTCTGAAGAAGTTATCGAAGAGGTAGTCGCTAAAAAGAAGGAAAAGGTGGATGTCTTTGAAAGGAGGCTTCGCAAACAGGAGGAAGCCATCAAAAAGTTCGAGAAGGACACGGACAAGTTCACCACCATTGCAGAGAAGATCTATGAGCATTACCAGAACATCGAAGAGTTGCTTTCGATCCTGGGGAATGCACGTGATAAGGGGTATTCCTGGGATGAGATCCGTTCGATCCTGAAAAAAGCAAAAGACGACCTTCCTGCAGCCCGTGCGATCGTAAGTATCGATTCGGCAGAAGGTACCATTGTCGTTGATCTCGATGGTATAAAAGCGAACATCAATATTCGTAAGACCGTTCCTCAGAATGCACAGACCTATTACGAGAAGGCCAAGAAGCTGACCAAAAAACGTGATGGTGCCCTGCGTGCAATCGAGGATACCAAGGTTGCAATGCAGAAGAGGGAAAAGAAAGTATCCAAAAGAAGAAAGGCATTCTTCAAGAAGCACTGGTACGACCGGTTCAGGTGGTTCTTCTCATCCGACGGTTTCCTTGTTGTTGGCGGAAGGGATGCGGATACCAATGAGGAGCTTGTGAAAAAGTATATGGAAAAACGTGACCTCGTTTTCCACACACAGGTCCCGGGTGCACCTATCACCATCATCAAGACCGAAGGGAAGGATATTCCTGAAACGACACTTGAGGAAGCTGCAAGGTTCGTGGTGTCCTATTCAAGTGTCTGGAAATCCGGCCAGTTCAGCGGGGATTGCTACTGGGTAAAACCAGAGCAGGTCTCAAAGACCCCTGAATCCGGTGAATACCTGAAAAAAGGTTCCTTCATCATTCGCGGGGAACGTAATTATTACAGGGATGTTCCTGTAGGCGTGGCTGTAGGTCTGGAGCTTGGAGCCGAGACCCGTGTTATCGGAGGTCCGGTATCTGCCATACAAAGCTCCGGCAAGTATGTGGTAGAACTGGTCCCGGGCAAGTTCAACCAGAACGATATTGCGAAGAAGGTCTATCGTATCTATGTGGATGAACTGAAGGACCCGTCCTTTGTCAAGCAGATAGCTTCTCCTGACATCATCGCAAAGAGGCTTCCTCCGGGAGAATCGGATATCAAGAAGTGATGTCTGGTGTTATGGATGGCATCTGTGGATGGCAGGTATGGATATATGATCGTGTAAATCGTTGGTGTAATCATGAGAGTAACAAAAAGAGACCTGAGGGGAAATAAGGAGGGTGAGATAGCCCTTACTCCGGAGACGCTGGATGATCTGTGGCACCTTAAATATATCATCGAGAAAGGTGATCTCGTATTTGCTCTTACTAAACGGAAAGCCGAGGCTGCCAGCGATAAGCTCAGGCCGGAGAAGGTCGAGAAGAAGAACGTGAGGCTTGGTATCAGGGTGGATGACCTCGAGTTCCATAAGTTCTCCAATCGTCTCAGGGTTCACGGTCTTATAGAACACGGGATGGATGCCGGTTATCACCATACTCTTAATCTTGAGGGAGGAACTGCCCTCTCTATTATAAAGCACTGGAAAAAGGACCAGGTCGAGCGTGTGAACGAAGCAGAAGCTGCATCAAAAAAGCCCAAGGTTATTATTGTGGCCATTGAAGAAGGGGATGCAGACATTGGTTTTGTGAGGCACTATGGAATTGAGCTTTATTCACATATCCGCCAGTCTTCCGGGAAAGGCGAGGGAACGCTTCGTGAGGTCTTCTTCGATAACATACTGGAGCAATTGAAGCATGCCATGTGCGGGACTGAGTCTGTTGTGGTTGCAGGACCGGGTTTTACAAAGGATGACCTGATGAAATACATCTCTTCGAAGGACCAGGAACTGGCATCGGGTATTCTTGTTGAGGACACATCGTCCATAGGCATGTCCGGGTTTCAGGAAGTGCTTAGAAGGGGTGCTGTTGACAGGATCATGGAAGAGTCCAGGATCGCAAGGGAATCCTCTCTGATGGATGAGCTCTTAAAGGAAATGGCTCTTGGGGGTAAGGTCGCCTATGGTATGGATGAAGTGAAAAAGGCCATCGATTATGGTGCCGTGGAAACACTTCTGATAGCTGATGAGCTGCTCCGGCTGGAGCGGGAAGAGGGCAACATCGATGCTATGATACAGGAGGTAGAACATGCGCAGGGGACCATGGTAGTGTTCAGCACAGAGTTCGAGCCAGGTGAGAAGCTGCACTCTCTTGGTGGCATTGCAGCCATGTTGAGATTCAAGATCTGATAGAATCAGCTATCATCGAAGTCTTTGTCTGGCACTGCCCAATGCAGGCCTTTCGATGTAGTCCAGGCAAAGCAGTTCTTTTCCATCCATATATACTCTGACAGTACCACCGGATTCGGATATTGTCACAGCTATTGCGAAAGTGTCCCTTGTGATGGCAGCGGCTGATACATGCCTTCCACCCAGGCCCTTTTCAATGTCGACATCTTTTGCATCAACATCAAGGTACCTGCCAGCAGCATGGACAAGACCCTCTTTGGATATTACAAAAATCCCGTCAAGAAGGGCAAATTCCTTGATCGACTCCCAGTTCTTTTTTACCAGTATGTTCCTGTGCTCGTCCTTGTGACCTGCATATGGGTTGAGTATCATCTGGTGGGAACGCTCCATTACCTCCTCGGTATCACCCAGGATAAAAGCAGTTCCGATCTTGTGACCTTCCCTTCCACTTGCAGCAATATCAAATGCTATGGTGAGTGCCGCACGCATGACCTCGGGTTCGATCCTTTCTTCACATTCCTGAAGTATCCTGATAAGGGGGCTCTGGGATATTTCGTGGATCACTATTGCGCTTGATTCCTTTGTCTGGATCAATCCGACGATGGTACCTTCTCTAAGCTCCCCTATGATATGTTCAATAGCTGCTGCCTCTTCGATATACTGGACATTTCCTGATGTTTCCCTGTTAATGGGTTCGATTATCTTCTTCAGGTGGTCGCCCTCATCGACAGTGTCGGAGATCAGGTTATCGATTATGCTTTTCTGACGTCTGGTTACATAATATATGGGAATGTCTGTTTCAAAATCCTCAAGTTCAATGTCCCCGGATACTATTATGGCAGGAGCTCCAAGTTCTTCAGCGATCCGGACCGCATGTCCTGCCAGTACTTTTGCTGTAGTGTTAGTATCCATCCATTCCCTCATATATTCTGTATTATTAATTATGGAAATTATCGATTATATATATTATCTATAATGTATCCCATATGGCACAACAGTATTCTTTAACAGGTATACTATCTATTTTGTTAATATGGCCAGAATATTTGTTGCAGTCGATCTGCCGGAGGAGTTCCGTGATGAGGTCCGTAGCATACAATCACGTTTTTCCGGTCTGAAATTGAAACTGGTGGACCCGGAACTTGTACATGTGACCATGAAGTTCATCGGGGAAGTAAAGGAGTCCGCTGTACCGGAGGTTGCGGAAGCATTGGGGAATGTTAGGTGCAGGTCATTCGATGCACTTATAGGGGGCATCGGGGTTTTTCCAAAACCTAAAGCTCCAAGGGTTCTATGGTTGGGTGCGGAAGGTAACTTTGAGCTTCTTCATGATGAGGTCGAATCAAGCCTCTCAAAGTTCAGGTTCAAGAAGGATAAGAAGAAGTTCACTGCACATGCTACACTGGCAAGAATAAAATTTATGCCTGCAGGCCAGAAGGATGAATTCCTGGAACTGCTTGACGAGCTAGGCGATGTTGAGCTTGGTAAAATGGTGGTTGACAGGATAAGTTTGAAGAAGAGCACTCTGACCCCTCAGGGTCCTATATATGAAACCCTTCATGAGGTCATGCTGGAATGACCAGGTCATGCACCATTTCGCATAAATGCCGTAAAAATGTGCAGGAGCATGGCTTTTTGGCCACCACTCCTACAATCTCTCAAACTCCTTATTGTTCAATTATTGTTTCGTATTCTGCAAAGCCTTCTGAGCGAAGTATCCTTTTGTCCGATGTGATGATCAGGCATTCCACTCCTTCAAGGGATTCGATCAGCTGCATGCCTTCCTCTTCTCCGAGGACGAATACGGTGGTTGCAAGGGCATCGGCATCCATTGTGCTTCCTGCAATTACCGTTGCACTGATAAGTTCTTTAACTGAGTAACCGGTCCTTGGGTCGGAAATGTGTGAGACCTTTGCAGCATCACTGAAATAGCGTTCATAGTTGCCGCTTGTTGCAACGGCCATATCTTCAAGCTTCATGACGGTGATGAAATCTCCCTGCTTGTCGGGATTCTGGAGTCCAACTGTCCACTGGCTTCCGTCTGGTTTTGTGCCAATGTACCTTCCGTCTCCTCCGGCATCAACAAAACAACTGGTTATGCCTTCTGAGAGCAACACTTCTATGGCCTGGTCAACAGCATATCCTTTTGCTATTCCTCCAAGGGCGATCTTCATGCCTGGTTCCATGTATATATTGTCACCTTCGATGGTGATCATTCTGTAATCAACAAGCTCAAGGGTGGTGTCTATCTCTTCCTGTGTGGGCGGCTTGTATGTTCCACCGGGGCTGAACTTGCTTGCCCAGAGATCGAGTATCGGCATGACCGTGATATCAAATGCACCATTGCTTATCTCTGAATAATATAGTGAGCGCTCAACAACATAGATCAGGTCAGGTGAAGCTCCTTCAAGCTTTGAATGTTCATTAAGGGCACTTGCCTGGCTTTCATTCTTGTAAGTGCTCATGATGCCATCGACGTTCTCAACTCTTTCAAAAGCCTTGTCTATGGTCTGTCCCGCGTGTTCCCCGTCAGAATCATAGATCGAAATTGTAACTGTTGTATCCATTATGCTGCGGGAATCTGTGTTAAATATTTCATTCTGTATTGGAAAACTGCTCTCCTGCTCTTCATATAATGCGCTGAATGAAACGGTAACTATAACGATTAATACTAGCAATAGAACTGTTTTTTTGTCCATGCCTTAGGGATATATGTGCTTAATATTAAGCTTATTTCGAAACCTATAAATATTCACAATCAATGATTCTGGCAATTATAATAGTCGACGGATGTTAATTATTATTCATGATAGGATGTGTAAGAATGAGTGATTCTAGTGCAGGAATTGCGTCGGGAGGAAATACAGGGAAGGATAAGTATCTCGCCGTTGCAATTCATCAGATCATAGAGGAATATGGTTGGAAAGGCATCGAAAAACAATTTGGTGCCGATCATCACATGATCTATGTAAAATCCGGTTCTCCGCTGGATAAGATCGAAGTGAAAGCACACAAGGTCGGAAAACGCCTTGATGTTAATTTTTTGGGCATAACGCCAAAGAAAGGTCTTCTGGACAAGGTCTTTGATTTTAATGTAAGGGAAATACCCAAGAGCTTCGACCTTCACAAATATGTATCTGATAACATGACCGTTCTGGAAGAACAGCATCTTACTACAATTATCGGTGTTGTCCTCAAGGAATTGGAGGACGTAGCAGAGGATTAAGAGGGGATCAGATGGCAAGATTAGAAGTTATATTACTGGCAGCCGCCATTTTCATCTTCGCATTTGCAGGAGTTTTCGCTAGCCTGGGTTACAGTGGCAATGACGCGATCGCTCATCACTATATGACCGAAGGGGAATGGTCGGACTCAAGTTGTGGAGGATGTCACTTCACAGTAGCTGATCATGTGGATACCAATACCCATATTCAGAGGGATATTGATGAATGGGATCCACTTACAAACTTTGACATTGAGACAGAAGGAGAAGAAGAGTGGCTCGAACTCTATGGTGCTTATCATCCGGGTGGAGGAGCACTAGAAGAGTATGGCGTAGATGTGGATTGTATGGTCTGCCATGAGCAATATGGCATGTATGATTTTGAAGCACGTGCTATGAAGTTCAGCGAAGGGGACTTTGAGAATGCAAATGAAGCAGCAATGATCGATGCAAATGCTGCAGTGCAGAAAGATAATATCAGGAAATTCACCTATTTCTCAAATGCTGTTACTCCACTTCCACTGTTACTATTGTTCCACGACACCGTAAACGGTGCACCTACGAAGGAATCATGTTCTGATAACTGCCATGTGGCAAATGTTCCTACAACAGCTGTAATGTGGTCTGCACCTGATTATGAGGAGTTCGATGTACATGCTGAGGTTGAATGTGCTGAGTGTCATGAGATATCGCATTCAAGTCTTTTCGTAAAGTCAGATGTTGAAGATATCCATGAACTGGAAGCTGAAACTCGCAGCTGCGATGATGCAGAATGCCACGCAGGTATTTCACATGGACCTATTGCAGATGCTCACCTTGAGGCCGTAGAATGTGAAACATGTCACATTCCTGCACTTCCGGGAGGAGAACTTCCAGCTGGAACTACCCTTGAGTCCTTTGATTGGTCAAACGGCGAACGTGTTGATTCCTACAAGATGGACACGATCAAACCTGTGGTCGCATGGTCCAATGGTGTCGGAGAAGATGAACTGAGGATCCCTGATGAGAAGGATGATCCGGACGTGAAACTCGCACCTTTCAATGTTGTGACAGGTATCTGGTGGGACGAAGGTGTAAACCCTGAGGTCGCAGAAGCACCAGACACCAGCAAGGAATCTGGTGATGCGATACCTGTGGCACACGTGAAAGCCGCTGATGCAGATCAGGACGGTGCTGTTACTGTAGAAGAAATGAGAAGCTATGATGGAAATGCTGATGGTGAAGCTGATTATCCGAATGCTGTTCTCAGGACAGTTGACCTTCATTACAGGCTGAGTCACAATATCGCAGGTTCAGAGGTTGGAATGGCAGACCCATTGGAGTGTGCTGATTGCCACGGTTCAACTGCAACAGCGATCGACTGGGAGGTTATTGGCTACGATTCCGATCCTGCAGAGACAGATCCGCCAACAGATTTCACAACAAAGACGATCGGTGTGACCATACCGGGAGCAAAGCCTCCTGAAGTTGAAAGGGAGCCTGCGTTCTAAGGAGTTGGTGTTTGTGACAAAGGTCAATATAATGAAAAATATACCTGAAAAGGTCATTATTCCCTTAAAGCAACATGACGGCACTGCATGTGAACCGCTTGTGAAGAAAGGGGATATGGTCTGTGAAGGGCAGAAGATAGGCGAATGCGGAGCTTATAATTCCGCATCTGTCCATTCAAGCGTATCCGGGGAAGTTCTTTCCGTTGAGGAAGCACCTCATCCAAACGGAAACAAGGTAAACAGCGTTATAATTCAGCCATCTGAAGAGGCTGAATGTGCCGATCTCAAGCCAAAGGAAGTTCCATCCGGTGAACTTGCAGATCTCATAAAGGAAGCCGGTATCGTTGAGCATTATGGGTGCCCTACACATATGGTACTCAGGCCGGAAGGCAAAAAGGTAGATATCGTACTGGTAAATGCCACTTCATCTGAATGGATCGGTGGTCATTATGATACACCTTCCCAGTATTCATCACAGATGCTTGATGCACTGAAGTTATTGATGAAGGCTTCAGGTGCCTCAAAGGGTGCTATTGTACTAAGGAACGATGACCTTGAATCCATCAATTCTTTTGACGGATTGAACTATGATGGAAAGCCAATAACTGTTGCTCCACTTGTCGGCAAGAGGAAGGTCAGCTATTACTTCAAGGATATGGCATCTGACATTGTGGTCGTATCACAGGAACACATCTACGGTAAGAAGATCCTTGATTTGTTCACCTTTAATGTTACAGGAAGGAAGGTTTCTTTTGGTTGTGTGCCTACTGATGTTGGTGTTGCGATATGCAGTGTAAAATCTGCAAAAGCACTTTATGATGCAGTAAATGCAGGGAAACCATATATCGAGACCGTGGTCTCTGTTTCCGGAAAAGTGAATAACCCACAGAAGATCCTTGTGAAGATCGGAACTACATTCAAAGATGTAATTGAGGCATGTGGTGGGTACATCGGTGAACCTGGCAAGCTCATTGCAAATGGTTCTATCACAGGTGTTGCACAGTATACCGATGAAGTGCCGGTGAGCAAGACAACGACATCCATATACGTCCAGTCGGCTGATGAGGTTGTAAGAGGCGAATCCGTTGACTGTACTCATTGTGCAAGATGCATAGATGTGTGTCCTGTGAATCTTGTTCCAAGCAGGATCGCAGCACTATCCGATCAGGGACGCTTTGATGAATGCCGCCAGATGCATATCATGAATTGTGTGGAATGTGGCAGATGTGCAGCAGTGTGTCCTTCGAAGATACATGTTCTGCAACTGATAAAATATGCAAAGAATTCTATCGAAAAGGCGTATGAAGACTTAGCTCCAAAAGAATCCCCTGCTAATCTTAAATTAGGATGTGGATGCAGTGGAGGCGAATAAGATGACATTTACTATTTCAGCTCCCCCTCACAGAAAAGAGAATATTACTTTCAAGAAGATGACCTGGGCGAAGATAATTGCTCTTCTGCCAGTATTCTTGTTATCTGTATATTTATTTGGTGTTCCTGCAATAGGGCTGGTCATTGCCAGTATCTTTGCAGCAGTAGTGACTGAGGTCGCAATACAGAAAGCATTTAATCAGAAGATAACGATCGATGATGGAAACACAATTCTCATTGGTCTGATGGTTGCGATGATTATACCACCGGAAGCTCCTTTATGGATTCCTATGATCGGTTCTGTCTTTGCGATCGGAATAGGAAAACATGCGTTTGGAGGTATCGGATCCTATGTTTTCAACCCGGTACTTGCAGCATGGGTATTCCTGAGCCTTGCATGGTGGTCAATAATGAGTCCGTATTCCTATCCTCAGACTACTGCTCTGTCTGACCTGATATTGGAAACAGGTGCAGGTCACATCGCAGGTGTATCACCTCTCGCATTGTTGATCCCAGGTTGTATCCTTATATTACTGCGCTATGTGGAATGGAGAATTCCAGTTTCATTCTTTGTGACCACGATCCTGCTTGCAGTTCTTGTTGGTGATAGTCTGTCATACGTTGTTCTCGGTGTTGTCCTGTTTGGTATCCTGTTCCTTGCAACGGATACTTCCAGTTCACCTGTCACCAAGAACGGTCGTGTTATTTATGGAATTGTTTGTGGTGTTCTTGTCGTAGTATATGGCCATTTTGCAAATTATGTTGATGCGATCTTCTATGGTCTGTTCCTTGCAAACTGTGTTTCATCATTGATAGACAATAACACACTTCCTGGTTCTTATGGTTCAGAGACTTTCTTACAGCGCAAGTACAAGCGTATCCTTTCAAAGGTTCCTTTCAAGGATCGCCTGGAGGTGCTATTAAATGACTGAGTCAAACAAGGATGTAGTAGTTATCATAGGTAAGCTGGTGTTGATATCTGTCATTGCTTCAGCACTTCTGGCTGTAACATATGTGCCTACAAGTGAACAATTAAAGAAGAATTATGAAGAAGCGAGAACTTCAACGCTTGCTGAATTGATGCCTCAAGCTGCAGAATTTGAAGCTGTGTATGGTGATGAGATCATTAACGATGAAGGTGACCGGGAAATATTGTATTACCGTGCAAAAGACAGTTCCGGGAATCTTATCGGATATGCTTTCTTCAGGCAACACCCTGGTGCACAGGGATTATTGGAAGTTGCCGGAGGGGTTGATGCTTCATTCAATGAAGTTACTGGCATGAGTATCATGTCTCATGCTGAAACTCCTGGTCTGGGGTCCAAGATCACTGAACCACCTTTCAGGGACCAGTTCAATAATGTGAAAGTAGCAGACCTGAGTTTGTCAAAGTCTGGTGGTGCAATTGATTCAATTACCGGTGCCACGATATCATCTCAGGCAGTGGTAGATGCCCTGAATGCCCAGATTGGAGATATACAGGTAGCAGAGGCTTAAAAGGTGATGTTATGAATGCTTTAAGTGAATTTATTCGTGGAATTACAAAGGATAACCCTGTATTTGCTTTGGTATTGGGTCTTTGTCCTACATTGGCAGTTACCACGTCCATTGATAATGCTATTGGTATGTCAGCTGGAACGGCTTTTGTACTTATCTGTTCCAACCTTCTGGTCTCTGGCCTGAGGAAGCAGATCCCTGCTTCTGTGAGATTGCCAATATTCATTTTGATAATAGCAACGTTCGTTTCGATCGTAGAGATGGTTATGAAGGCTTATTTCCCACCGATGTATGCGGCGTTGGGTGTTTTCATTCCTCTTATTGTTGTCAACTGTATCATCATTGGACGTGCTGAAGCATATGCTAACAAGAACAACATGTTCTATTCTCTGATCGATGCATTGGGTATATCAACAGGTTTCCTTCTTGTCCTTGTGCTCATTGGAGGTATCAGGGAACTTCTGGGAACCGGCCAGATCGTGGTATTTGGTCTGGAAGTTATCAGTATCCCGATCAATCCGATCACCTACATGATCCTTTCACCGGGGGCTTTCCTCACAATAGGTATTTTGATGGCAATAGTCAATTATAGAAGAGCAAGGAAGCTCGCAAGAGGTGGATAATATGGCAGCTGACGTAAGTTTATTCCAGATATTTATGGATGGTGTGTTCATTAAGAACTTCCTTGTCATCCAGTTCCTTGGCCTGTGTTCATTCGTGGGTGTGACCAAGGATACAA
The DNA here is from genome assembly GCF_038432375.1 of Methanococcoides sp. LMO-2. NCBI lineage: Archaea > Methanobacteriati > Methanobacteriota > Methanomicrobia > Methanosarcinales > Methanosarcinaceae > Methanococcoides > Methanococcoides cohabitans. Next base: position 55,168 of record NZ_JBCAUS010000005.1, on the reverse strand, counting down.
AGAGCGCTGCAGGAATGTCCGGTGCTGTCATCTTCGTAATGACTATGGCGGCAACGGTGTCATATCTGATCTACTCTTTCGTATTGATCCCGTTGAAGCTTGAGTTCCTTAGTCTGATCAGTTTCATTGTTGTGATTGCTGCCCTTGTGCAGCTTGTGGAGTTCGTTGTCAGGAAGAACGTTCCTTCACTGTACCGTTCACTTGGTATCTACCTCCCGCTTATCACAACCAACTGTGCAGTTCTTGGTGTTGTACTTCTTAATGTCCTGAATGAATACTCTTTCATACAGAGTGTTGTTTTCGGAGTTGCAGCAGGTCTTGGTTACACTATAGTAATGTTGATGATGTCCGGTATCAGGGAACGTAGTACTCTTGTAAATGTTCCGTCTGCGGTCCGTGGTCTTCCGCAGGCATTCCTTATAGCAACAATGCTTTCAATGGCATTTGTTAACTACTTCGGAGTGATCCCATTATGAGTCTGACAACTTTACTTATCCAGGCAATGGCAACACTTGGTGGTCTTGGTCTTGTGATCGGTATCATGCTGATCGCAGCCTCAAGGCTGTTTAAGGTGGAAACCAATCCTCTTGTTGAAGAGGTTGTTGAGGTCCTCCCGGGTGCCAACTGTGGTGCCTGTGGTTTTGCAGGATGTGCGGATTTCGCGGAACGTGTCGTGGAAGATAATGCTCCTCTGGATGGATGCCCTGTGGGTGGTTTTGAGACTGCAAAGGAGATCGGTGGAATTCTCGGCCAGGATGTTTCAGAGGCAGAGAAAGAATATCCGTACCTCAGGTGTAATGGTGGTACCAACTGCGTCGACAGGTTCGATTACGTGGGTATCGAGGATTGTACTGCCGTGATCATGCTCTCTGATGGTGAGAAGGGATGTAATTATGGATGTATGGGTCGCGGGACCTGTGTACGTGCATGTCCTTTTGATGCTATCACTATCGGTGATGACCGTCTTCCTGATGTGAACAAGAACCTCTGTAAGAGCTGTGGTCTCTGTATTGATGCATGTCCAAATGATGTGCTTATGTTCGCAAAGGACTCCGAGAAGGTGCATGTCCAGTGTAATTCACATGACAAGGGTAAGACCGTAAAGGCAGTCTGTGAGATAGGATGTATCGGCTGTAAGATCTGTGAGAAGAACTGTCCTGAAGATGCTATCAAGGTCACAAAGTTCCTTGCCGAGATCGATCAGGATAAATGTACAGCATGCGGAATATGTGTTGAGAAATGCCCGCAGAACTGTATTGAGATGAGATAACGGAGTGATCATATGACATACAAGACTTCCATTGGACTGAATGAGAACATTGTGGGTATACTGTGCTATCTGGGATTCTGGATCACAGGTGTCCTTTTCCTCTTTATTGAAAAGGAGAACAAGTTCGTCCGCTTCCACGCATTCCAGTCAGCAATGCTTTTCATGGTTCTGACCGCAGTTGTCTTCCTGGTGGCATGGATCCCTTATGTGGGGTGGATACTTGCTGATTTCGGAGGTTTCTTTTCCCTCTTTGTGTGGATATCTTTCATGTTCATTGCATGGAGAGGTTCAAAGCTTAAGGTACCGGTTATTGGTAAGATCGCTTACAACCACGCGTACAAGTGAGTCCGGAATATTCCGGATTCCTCTTTTAGGGTCATGTGTTTCGTTCACATGATGCTATATTATTTTTATATTTTCTTTATGTCACGAAAGATTAAAAAGTAAAATCAACCTTATTCTTCCTGCATTGATATTGCAGGTCAGCAGTAATGGCTGGAGGGTTTAAAATAAAAGAAGAGATATGGATCGAGAAATACAGGCCTTTTAAGCTTGAAGATATTGTGGGTCAAAAGGAGACTACAGAAAGGCTGATCTCATATGTAAAGACCGGTAATCTTCCTCACTTATTGTTCTCAGGTCCTCCCGGAGTTGGAAAGACAGCTACTGCTGTGTCTATTGCACGTGAACTTTTCGGGGATGACTGGAGGGAGAACTTCACAGAACTCAATGCGTCGGATGAGCGTGGTATTGATGTTGTAAGGACCAAGATCAAGAACTTCGCAAAGACCTCCCCTATCGGAGGTGCCGATTTCAAGATAATCTTCCTTGATGAAGCAGATGCTTTAACGTCCGATGCGCAGTCAGCACTGCGTCGTACGATGGAGCGCTATACGGGTAACTGCCGCTTCATATTGTCCTGTAACTATTCTTCAAAGATCATCGAACCTATTCAGTCCAGGTGCGCTGTTTACCGTTTCCGCCACCTTACTGAGGATTCCGTGGCTGAAAGGTGCAGGCATATTGCTGAAAAAGAGGGGCTTGAAATTGCTGATGATGGAATGGAAGCACTGAAGTACGTTGCTCAGGGTGACATGAGAAAGGCAATAAATGCACTTCAGGCAGCTGCTCTTTTTGATAAGACCATCCACAGGGATGCCATATACAGGATAACTGCAACAGCCCATCCTGAAGAGATCATGGAACTGCTTAAAACCGCATTATCCGGTAATTTTGTGCTGGCGCGCAGGAAACTTGATACTCTTATGCTGGAAAAGGGTCTTTCCGGAGAGGATGTCGTCGGGCAGATCTATCGTGCTATTTTCGACATGGATGTAGCAGGCCAGCGTATGGTGGACCTTATGGATATGATCGGCGAGGTTGATTTCAGGCTTACTGAAGGTGCGAACGAAAGAATACAGCTTGATGCTTTGCTGGCACATTTTGCCCTGACCAAGGAGCAATAAGGCAATGCCTTTTCAAGAGCAACTGCTGGATGCACTCGCAAGTGTGCCTTCATGGCTGGCAACGGTAGTGCTCAGTGCATTGCCGGTATCCGAGCTTCGTGGTGCCATCCCTGTTGCTATAGGGATATATGGAATTGATCCGGTAGATGCTTATCTGCTTGCGATCATAGGGAACCTCCTCCCGGTGATCCCTCTTTTACTTTTCCTGGATCCGGTGTCTTCTTACCTCAGGAGGTTCAAAATTGGTGATTCTTTCTTCACCTGGCTTTTCACAAGGACCCGCCGAAAACATTCTGAAAGCATGGATCGTTATGGTACACTGGCATTAACGCTCTTTGTGGCCATTCCGTTGCCGGTTACAGGTGCATGGACCGGTTGTGCAGCTGCTTTTGTGTTCGGTGTGAAGTTCAGGCATGCCCTCATGGCGATCACCGCAGGCGTCCTGATATCAGGCATTGTTGTGACGATAGTCACTCTTGCCGGAATGGGCGCGATAGATCTGTTACTATAAAAAAGAAGGTGACATTAATCACGGGGTTTCGTGAGCATGTCAAAGGCAAGTTTTATGTCTTCATCTTTTACTGTTTTTCTTCCGGCATGATTTGCATATATTATAGCTTCTTTTGCTATCTTTACTCCGTAATCTTCGAGTATCTCCAAAAGGATGGATGCTGCAGACTCACTGACCCTTTCTGCATTGGCACTTCGGATCAAACGTTCGACGGAAGCTAATGGTAGTATAGGCATTTTTTTAAACCTCTTTTCTGTCTTTTATAACTAATTAATTGAATATGCTGTCTTTATCTATCTAAAAATCTATAAATATGTTTGTATACTCAAAATAAACTTCAATAATGTATTTTTGATAATGTCCTTCCCTGAGGATGTGGGTATATCTTATTTATGTGTGTATGGACTAGATTATGTAAACATTTCATACGCGAGGGAATACAGTATGGACGAAAAATTTGCGCCTCATATTGAAGAGTTAACAAGGGCGCTGGGACATGTAAGCAGATCCGTAATAGAGGATGAACTGGAATTGTTGTTAAAGTATCGTGTACCGATCGATGAAGCAAAAAGGTCTGTTCTTAAGAAATTCCGGGATAGTTCTCCTGTTACGAAAAAGGTAAATGATCTTGTCATTGGTGACAAAGGTATAGCTCTTGAGGTCCGTATTCTTGAGATAAATGAGAAAGACGTCAATTTGCGTGGTGAGGCCGCTACTATATTCTCTGGTGTACTTGGGGATGAGACTGGTATGTGCTCATTCACTTCATGGAAGCCGATCTCACTGAACTCCGGGGATGCTGTAAAGATCCTGAATGCCTCTGTAAGGTCCTGGCGCAACAGGGCGGAGGTCAACATCGGGGATCGCTCGGAAGTTGAACTTCTTCAGGATACTGATCTTCCTGATATAAGTGAGCTATCTGAAACTCCTGTAAAAAAACTGAGCGAGATCGGATATTCTGATATGTTCGTAAGTTCGGTGGCTGCCGTGATAGAACTATATCACAGGGAGGTCGATGTAAAAGGACACAACCTTACTATTATAGAGGGGGTACTGGCTGATGAGACCGGAAGGTTGCCTTTTGTTTCATGGTCACTTCTTGATGGTGTTGATATTGGCAGTATCTTACGTTTTGAGGATGCATCGGTCAGCATGTACAGGGGTGTGCCTTCAATACATCTTAATGAATCCACTCCGGTCCGGATCGTAGGTCCTGATGAAGAACTGTCCTTCACTTTTGATTCGGTGAACGTACCACCGGAACCATTGCCTATCAAGGAAGTTCTGCAAAACGAAGGCATGTTCGATGTATCGGTAAAGGGCAACATTGTATCTGTAAGGCCGGGTTCCGGGCTGATAACCCGCTGTCCTGAATGTAACAGGGTAATTATGAAGAATGCCTGTCGCTCCCATGGTGTGGTGGAGGGTATTCAGGACATGCGCATCAAGCTCATCCTTGATGACGGTACCGGTTCTCTTCTTGTGATGCTGAACCGGGAACTTTCCGAGATCGTCTATGGTAAAACACTTCAGGAATGTGAACTGGTCATGGGCAAATCGATGTCTGCAAATGTTGTTTATGATGATATGAAAAATATCCTCACGGGTCGCTATCTTGGTGTGCGCGGGAATACTTCAAGGGTCGAATATGGCGTCACATTTGTAGCAAAATCCGTGTGGGCTCCCTCAGATGATCCTGAAAATAGGATATCTGCACTTTTGGAGCGACTGGAAGGGGTTGAGGTATAATGGTGGAACGTGAAGTTGCATTCCGTATGTTTGCAAAGGAATTGAACGACTCAGGTCTTACGATACATTCTACTATAGATGAGGCGATAAATTCCGAAGGACACACTCCGAATTACCTGCTTACTCCGTTGGGGTCAATGGTGAATCGTGTTTTTATTGTAGGTGTCATTACTGAGGTTGACAATGTTGGCAATGATATTGATACATGGAAGGCCCGCATAGTTGACCCATCAGGTGCTTTCACTATATATGCGGGGCAGTACCAGCCACAGGCAGCTATCTTCCTTTCATCCGTCGAGACTCCTGCATTCGTTTCCGTTGTGGGGAAAGTGCGTGTGTACAAGCCGGATCCGGGGACATCAATTATTTCCCTGAGGCCTGAGGAGATCCACCTGGCCGATGAAAAAATGCGCAATGATTGGGTAATTGACACAGCTGAACTAACTCTTGACCGGGTGGAAGCAGTTTCAGAAATGGTGTCCTCGTGCAAAAGTGTTCCTGACACTTGTGAGTGTATTAAGGACAAGGCGGATTTTTCTGAAATATCCGAAGGAATATGCCTTGCAATTGATAATTATGGTACTGGTTCTGATTACCTGGATGAGATGAGGTCGGTTATTAAAAAGTGCATTGTTTCCATTGAGCTTGCACCTCCCGGTAATGGCGAAAAAGATATGGATGTCGTTGTCATGGAACTGCTGGAAGAGCTTGATGAGGGAAAAGGCGTGGATTATTTACATCTTCTTTCAGTTGCAAAATCCCGAAATATCAATGAAAAAGCAGTGGATTCAGCTGTCAGGTCCTTGCTTGCAAAGGGATCATGTTATGAGCCAAAAATAGGGATTATAAGGCCCATATCATAATTTCCTTCTTTACATCCGGGTGTGCACTATAATATGTAATATTTCCATTTGTCGTTTATTTGAAATCGATGCTAAGGTTTTCTACATCCTTTGCAAGTGTTGCGGAGATCAGCCCCAGCTCGATGTTGCAGGCGTGGAGGATGGCACAGGGTACCAGGCATGTTGCACAGCAGTTTCCTTCCTGTGCTTTAGCTATTACTGCATTTTCTTTTATTCCAAAGAGCTCCATCATTGGCACTTCAAGTTCAGAAATGTTCTTTACTTTTGGGCATTGGGTCTCAACTTTTACCTTAACGTTCTTTCCATCTTTGACCCCACTTATTTTGTGGGTAAAGCCACAAATCCTTGAATTGACTGTGATGTCTGTCATGTTGATCCTCTGTATTGTTAATATTGGACTTTAATTAAAAGTAATACTGGTCTTTATTTTGACAATATGTTATTAATATGATAAACTTTCTATATAAGGGTTTTGTGATATGGGTGCAAAACCAAAAAATCTTTTATCTATGTGGTTTCTGCTCTATTATATTTTCTTTATTCCTTTTCATCTTGTCTTTTTTGGTCTCATTCCTGCTTATTCATCGAAATGTGTTCGATATGCTTATATAAACAAAGTTGAATAGGTACTCTCAATATTATATCTCTTCAAATTGCCTCTGTGATCATGTTAATTTGAACTGACAAGCAGTATAGGGATTACCATGGATAAAGACGAGATTATCAAAACGGTACGTGAAGGATTAGAACAAATGGTCGGTGTTGGTAGGACACTGGTACTTAATGAGGAGGACCGTAAGATCATAGCTCAACTTGAAGAAAAAGCTGACCAGATGACCCTCATGGGGCTTGGCAGGGGTGACAATAAAGGTGTAAAGACCGTTCTTCAGCGTGATGTGATCATACCTTTCCAGACCACAATGGAATATGAGTGGCCATGCGGGCCAAATGTTGTACTTATGCATGATGGCAAGGTAGTTGGTGAAGACATTGATGATGCAGATAAGCTCAAGTCAATGGAGCAGAACAGTGAATGCCTTGTGATCGGTAACATTGTGATATATGACAAGAGTGTCCTGACATCACTTAATTGCAAGTCCGAACCTCTTGTGGTGGTAATGCCTCCTAAGCCATGTGATGATGTTGAGTGTTTACCTCATGTGTGTAACGCTACCCTGGCATCGCCTTCACCTCCGACCGATGAGTATCTTAAGGAAAGGATGGGTCTGGAGAGCGAACATGGCACTGGCAGTTTCCTTCTTGGGTTTGACTTTGAATGTGGATGCGAGTAACTCGTATACTCTTCTATTTTTTTAAGAAATCTTTTTATTGTTTGCTTTCTATTCTTTTCCCATTATATTTCTTATCCTCTCCTGTTAGCGAATGTTAACGCATGTTACGGGGTTTTGTATGGTTTATACAAAGCCCTTATATATCAGTAACTTGTTCTTTTTAGTGTGTATGTCGATTTATTACTGAAATAAAATGTTATGAATCAGAGGTAATCAAAATGTATGGTATTGCATTGGATCTGGGAACAAGTGGTTTTCGTGCTCAATTGATCGACCTGGAAGCTAAGGAGGTTTTAAAGACTGCTATCACTATGAGGCATCCTCTTCCTGGTGGGAACGTTATGGATCATCTGGATTTTGCTATTCAGGTGGGTACTGATCTTGCACATGAGATCATGATGGATACAATTGCCAGGATATTTGAGGAGCTTGATGTTGATACCTCTCTTGTCCGCAGACTTGCTGTTTGTGGTAATCCTATTCAGTTGTCACTTTTCCAGAACATTGAGATCAGGGATCTTGCATATGCAGGTGAGAACAAACAGAGGAAGCTTGGTGTTGAGAACGTTAGTCGTGATGCAAGGGTATTTCCTGCAAGTGAACTGTTCGAAGGCATAGCAGACCTTCCAAATTGTACTGTGATCGTACCTCCTGCTATCAAACATGAGATCGGCGCAGATGCACTTGCCATGATGATCAAGACGGATTTCATGGACAAGGATATTCCTTCCATGGTAACTGATTATGGTACCAATGCAGAAATGGCCATCAAGGTCGGTGACAAGATCATAACCGGAAGTGCTGCAGCAGGTCCTGCTATCGAAGGTCAGGGTATCAGCTGTGGTATGCTTGCCAGTCCGGGTGCAATCTCTGATGTGAATCCTGAGGGTGACTGCTGGAGAGTTACGGTCCTCGATGGGCTTATGAACGAGCGCAAGGGTCATCTTATCGATCCGAAAACCGGTGTCATCACTGAACCTTCTGAGATCGTTGCAAAAGGTGTGACCGGAACAGGTGTCATTGCTGCACTTTCACTGGCAATCGAGTCCGGTATTATTACTAAGATCCCGGAGATCCCTGGGGGCAAACTTATTCTCGGGGATAAGATCGAGATCAATGAGAAGGATATTGAAGAGGCAGGAAAGGCAATTGGTGCTATCAGGGCTGCCCAGCTGACCCTTATGCTGGCAGCTGGTGTTGAGTATAAGGACCTCGAGTTCATGTATATGGCCGGTGCAACCGGTGCATATGTAAATGCGGATAAGGCAAGAAAGCTTGGTTCATGTCCAAACTTTGCACACAATATTGTACAATTTGGTAACACTTCAGTTGCTCTTGCAAGGGATCTGGTGATGGATGAGTCCAAACTTGACGAGGTTATCGAGGTGGCAAAGAAGATCAAGGCAGATCACCTTATGATGGCTACAAGTACTGAGTTCTCAAACATCTATGTGTGTGAGCTTTCCTACTGGACTCAGGGTATGCCTCTTGATATGTACAACCAGATGCTTGAAATGTATAATCTTCCTTCTCTTCCAGAGACCTATGAGAATCCGGGTATTGAGAAGAGGGTTGCAAAGGACATCGATGAGGTGGGTAAGGAAGGCCTGAAGATCGTCAGCGATCTTGGAATTATCATCGAGGAAAAGGCACAGGAATGTATACTTTGTCACAAATGTGAAGAGGAGTGCCCTGAGGATGCCATTACTATAATCGAACGTGATGGTGAGATATTTGCTAACTATAATAGTGAAAGATGTCTTGGTACGAGCTGCAGACGGTGTGTTTCAGTCTGCCCGGTGGATGCGATCCATTACAAGACCATTTCCATTAAGGAATAAGCCTGCCTCTGGTATGGCTGCATATCTTCTCTGCCGCCCGCGAGTCAGGGCGGCATTTACTTTTCTTATTTAAGGCTTTTGTTGAATTCTTCTTCTTTTTTTTCAAAATTTGGTCTTTTGGAAAAATGGTGTTATGCTGGCAACAACACATCAAATTTAATGCACCTGTCAATTGGCACATGTGTATACTATAATATCAGGAGCAACTTTTCTTGTGTTATTTTGGCCACAATTTTCATATATTTTATACCAGCGGCTTATGATCGTGTTTTCTGGCAATAATTGCGAATTGTTACTGTTCTGATTCGATGGGCAATTAATCTTGATTTGCCAGTATGGCAAAAAAAAAATGTGTGTATTTCATCCAAATTTTGTCCTTTTCAGGACATTGTATTAGATATATTTTTTGTTGGCCTGACCAGCAAATATATATACGCGTGTTGAAAACAGGGTATTATCAATTAAATCGAATGTGTACATTACAGCATTTTGTTGGCAAGTCCGGAATGTGTCCTGGTGGTACAGGTCTCTTGTAGATATGTACCCGGGGTTTGATACCGGTTTTCACAGATGTTGCAGTGTGCCATGTGAGATACAATAATGGATGGTTGCATGCTCTCCTGTACGAGGCTTGCACTGATGTGCGTTTTGCAATCCTGTTCATTCGTGTTTCATGTCGATGGAATTAATTGACATTTCCGAACACATCTGTTTGCCTGATGGGCGATCTGCCTTCAAGGTCCCTCCGGATGTATTGGAACTGCCAGAATTATGGGCGGCAACATTCAGGTTGAATGGTGCAGGCCTTACTAAAAAAAGACAAATAAAGGAGTTGTAAAGAAAATGGCATATAGCGAAACTTTTTACCCAGCTAGATTCCCACTTCAGGGTGTCCAGTTAGAATTGTTCTCCGAAGATGACATGAGAGCAATCCACTACGCTTCAATGGAAGTTTTCCAGAACCCTGGTATTCAGGTATCTGATGCAGACGCAAGGGCAATCTTCAAGGAAGCTGGCTGTGAAGTCGATGAGAAGACCCAGGTCGTAAAGATCCCAGAGTTCCTTGTAAACAGGGCACTTATGGACGCACCATCCAGATTCATGCTCTACGGTCGTGACAAGAAGAACACCGTCGACATGGAGCACAAGGGTAAGGTCCACTGGATTCCTTTCGGTACCGGTGTCAAGATGTGCAACTACGTCGCACCAGGTAAATACGAGACAGTCGACTCTGTTGAGCAGGATATTGCAGATACCGCAAAGGTCTGTGACTACCTCGACGGTTTCAGCTACTTCTCACTTACCGTTTCCGCAAGGGACTGGGCAGGCAAGGGTATGCAGGATGTCCACGAGACACTCACACCTCTCGCAAACACAACAAAACACTTCCACCACATCGACCCTGTCGGTGAGAACGTCGAGTACTACAAGGGAATTGTCGACGCATACTACGGTGGCGACTCCGAGGAAGCTCGCAAGAAGCCAATCTTCTCCATGCTTCTCTGCCCAACCAGCCCACTCGAGCTCAGTGTCAACGCATGTCAGGTCATCATCAAGGGTGCTAAATTCGGTATGCCAGTAAACGTACTCAGTATGGCAATGTCCGGTGGATCCTCCCCAGTATTCAGGGCAGGTACACTCGTTACACACAACGCTGAGATCCTTGCAGGTATCGTACTTGCACAGCTCGTCCAGCCAGGTGCAGCAGTATTCTACGGTAGCTCAACCACAACCTTCGACCTGAGAAAGGGAACCGCTCCAGTCGGTGCACCAGAACTCGGTCTTATCAGCGCTGCAGTCGGTAAGATGGGTCAGTTCTATGGCCTTCCAACCTATGTTGCAGGTACCTAGGCAGATGCTAAAGTCCCAGACGGACAGGCAGGTCACGAGAAGACAATGACCACACTTCTTCCAGCATTCGCAGGATGTAACACCCTCTATGGTGGTGGAATGCTTGAGCTCGGTATGACCTTCTCCCAGGAGCAGTTCATCATCGATAACGACATCATCAAGATGACAAAGTCCGCAATGCGTGGTGTCCCAGTAACCGACCAGACCCTTGGTGTACCATCTATCCAGAAGGTAGGAATCGGTAACAACTTCCTTGCACACAAGGAAACCAGGAACAACATCGGTATTGTATCCGCTCCAGACATCTTCGACAGGGACATGTTCGGAGACTGGGAAGCAGCAGGTTCCAAGGATATCGCAACCGTCGCACACGAGAAGTATGTCGACATCATGAAGAACCACGAGGTAAAGCCAATTGCAGCTGACCTCTTAAAGGACATGCAGGCAATCGTTGACAAGGCAGATGCTGACTTCAGAGCCAGCATGTAAATTGTTCAACAATAATTTACAAAAATAAAGGAGTTTTAAAAATGGTATCACAGGATGAAATTAACGCAAAAGCAAAAGCTGCTGTCATGGATTTCGATGACGAGGCAGTAGAAGAGATTTGTGAAGAAGCAGTCGATGCAGGTGTCGATGTAGTATCCCTTATTCAGGATGGTCTTACCGCAGGTATGAACGAAGTCGGTGACCAGTTCGAGCAGGGTACACTTTTCCTTCCACACGTCATTGCAGCATCCGAAGCAATGAGCGCTGGTGTAGCAGTCCTTACCCCTGTCCTTGAGGCACAGGGAGCAGAGGCTAAGAACAAGGGAACAATCGTCATCGGTACCATCGAGGGTGACATCCACTCCATCGGTAAGGACATTGTCGCAACAATGCTCAAGATCGCTGGATTCAAGGTCGTTGACCTCGGAAGAGATGTTGCAATCGGTACATACGTCGATGCAGTCAAGGAACACAAGCCACTCGTGATCGGTTCTTCCGCACTCATGACCACCACAATGGTCCTTCAGATGCAGGTCGAAGAGCAGCTCAAGGAAGCTGGTGTACGTGACACCGTAAAGACAATGGTCGGTGGCGCACCTGTTACCCAGGACTGGGCAGACAAGATCGGCGCAGACATCTACGCTGAGAACGCAACAGACGCTGTCGTTAAATGCAACGCAGCTGCTGAGTAAATCTGCTTTGGAAGAACAGTGGAGTGTTCGTAAGAACCCTTCACTGTACTTCTTTAAGTAAATTGGAGTCGTATAGAATATTACTTGTGTCAATTATTATCATTATAAAAGAGTTGGAGGAGGAGTTAATTTGGACATAAGAGAGTTAAAGAAACTAGAAAATAAAAGAAAGATGAACAAGGGTTATATGTGGGCCCTTTTCTGTGCAATCCTATGGGGTATTTGGTATATTCCAGGTACAATTATCTGGGCATTACCTCCATTCGATGCAATGTGGATCAACATCGCTGATCCTACAGGCGCAGGAACATATGAAAACGGTACCGCTGCAACGCTTGTGGTCGCTGTCCTTATTTCCGCATTCAATGCGTTAACTGTTATCCTTGCACTTCTGTTATGGAATGGTGTGCTCGGTAAGTTCGGCGAAATGTCAAGGACATTGAAAGAATTCCACCCATGCAGTAAGTGGTTCTTCCTTGCATCAATCTTCGGTGGACCTATGGCTATCCTTGGTTCATTCATCGCTATTGGATTCATTGGAGCAGGATTCGCAGCAGTCGCTGCTTTGTTGTACCCTGTGATCGGTTCCATCCTTGCAAGACAATGGTATGGTGAACAGATCTCCAAGAGAGCCTGGGCAGGTATCTTTGTTATCATTATTGGTGGTCTAACCATCTTCGTCGGTGGAGCAATCGCTGAGATTTCCGCTGGTAGTATCAACTATATTGGATACGTCGGTGGTCTGATGGCTGCACTCGGATGGGGTATTGAAGGCGCAATTGCTGGTAAGGGTCTTGACATTGCAGAGCCTGATGTAGGTATTACAATCAGATTCCTTGGTGAGAACCTTATCTGGTGGATCATCCTTGTACCTGCAGTCGCACTTGCTGGATATCCAATCTTTGAGTATGCAATTCAGGCATTCAACCCACTGTCAATACTGGTACTTGGATTCGCAGGTATCACATTTGGTTACTGTTATGTCTCCTGGTACAAGTCATTCCCACTCATTGGTGTCGGAAGAGGTCAGGGTATTGGTAACCTGTACGGTCTTTGTGCTGTGATCTTCATGTACCTGTTCCTTGCACAGGTTCCAGCATGGACAGTACTTGTCGGTGGTGCACTTTGTGTCCTCGGTAGCTTTGTAATGATCTCTGAAGAAACAGGTGAAGCAGAATCTCTGAGAGGTGAGTGAAATGGCACAACGTCCAATTAAATTTAGGTTACTTGAGCTATTCTCTGATGAGAAAGAGCACTGGAACAATGAGATAGTCACACAGGTCCAGAAAGAGTACAACATGAACAGCAATTTCGGTAGGGATTCGATCAACTTCGATATCCTTGAGCTTGCTTCAGGTGGTATGCTCAAGTCTGTAGAGTCAAAGGTTGATGAGGATGGCGTATACAAGAAAGGCTTCCTCTTGCACAAATATGTGATCACTGACTTCGGAAAGGTTCGTGCATCCGATGCATGCCTGGAGTACGTATAAGGAGGTTTGATTATGGGAGCAATGAATGACTTTATGGTAGGTTACTATGGCGAAGGTTTCGATATGACCATGGCCCCTATACCGGCAGCAGAATACACCTGGATGGTTGCAATCGTTGTTATTGCATTGATTGCATTATGGCAGGCAAGGACATTTGTGTCCCAATTCTAAGGACGCAAAACACAAAATATATATATGTAGTTGGACTTTTGGGTAAGCACCGGGATAAGTTGCCGGGGGTACCCGCCAACTACATTTCCATTTTCTATAGGTCCTTTTTCGGGATCATCATAGAATTGTTTTCAAAGGAGGTTGTAAAACGACAAACGAAGAATTATTCAAGACACTATCCGATGCGGTAGTAAGTTGCAAGAAAGATGATGTAGTAGCTGCAGTAGAGAAGGCAAAGGGCCAGGCTCCAGCAGTAGAACTTATCGACAATGGTCTTGCAGCAGGTATGAACGAAGTCGGTGTCCTCTTCGAGAGAGGAAAGCTTTTCCTTCCACACGTCATGATGGCAGCTGACGCAATGACTGCTGGTGTAGAAATGCTTCAGGATGAACTTGCATCCGGCGAAGGCGCAGGCTCCAAACTCGGTGTAATTGTCAACGGTACCGTCGAGGGTGACGTTCACGACATCGGTAAGGCAATCGTATCAACAATGCTCCAGGCAGCAGGTTTCGAAGTCCACGATATCGGAAGGGATGTCCCACTCCAGAACTTCATCGACAAGTGCAAGGAAGTAGATGCTGACATGGTCGGTCTTTCCGCACTTATGACAACCACACTTCAGGGCCAGAAAGATGTTATCGAACTCCTCAAGGAGAACGGTATGAGAGATGGCATTAAGGTCATGGTCGGTGGCGCACCAGCAACAGATGCATGGGCAAAGAAGATCGGCGCAGACTGCTATGCAGAAAATGCAAGTGAAGCAGTAGCAAAAGCAAAAGAGCTTCTCTTATAAGTTCATCAATTAATTTAAGGTGTAAACATGGCAACAGAATATTCCCTTAGAATGGGCGATGGTGCAAAGATCTTCATGAACAAGGAAGACATCATGGCTGACATCGAAGCAGGTTGTGCAGATGCAGCAGACCTTGGTGACATTGCAGCACTTTCCGAAGATGAAATGGAGAAGATGCTCGAGATCATCATCAACCCTAACAGGATCGTTGGTGTAGAGCCAGGTATGGAAGTTCCTGTAACCCACGATATCGGTGCAATCAGGATCGATGGTGACCAGGGTAACAGCGGTGTAGGTATTCCTGCAAGCAGACTTGTCGGTTCCATGATGCACGAGCGTGCATTTGGTGCAGACACAATGGAACTCGGTCACATCGACTACAGTTTCAAGCCAGTCAAGCCAGTTATCGCACAGGAACAGCAGACAATGGAAGTTTGCCAGCAGAACATGGTTATCCCTATGCTCTACGGTGCAATGCCAAACATGGGTCTGTACTACACTCCTGATGGTCCATTCGAGAACCCAGGCGACCTCATGAAGGCTTTCAAGATCTCTGAAGCTCAGGAATCCATCCAGAAAGCTGGTGACCACGGAATCCGTGACATGACCTGGATCATGCAGAGACTTATGCACGTCGGCTGTGACGGTGTCAACTTCGATACCATCGGTGCAGCTGGTGACGGTGACGCATACGCTTCCTTCTACTCAATCGAAGCACTCAGGAAGGAATTCCCTAACATGTACATCAACGCTGGTATGGCAGGAGAACTTGTTCTCGGTATGCACGGACAGCTTGAGTATGATGGTACAGTTCTTGCAGGTCTCTGGCCACACCAGCAGGCACCACTTGCAGCAAAGGCAGGAGCAAACACCTTCGGTCCAGTATGTAACACCAACACAAGCAAGACCTCCGCATGGAACCTTGGTCGTGCAGTTACATTCATGAAGGCAGCTGTTGAGGCATCTCCAATTCCATGTCACGTCGATATGGGTATGGGTGTCGGCGGTATCCCAATGCTTGAGACACCACCAATAGATGCAGTAACCAGGGCAAGCAAGGCAATGGTCGAGATCGCAGGCGTCGACGGTATATAGATCGGAGTCGGTGACCCACTCGGTATGCCAATTGCACACATCATGGCTTCCGGTATGACCGGTATGAGAGCAGCTGGTGACCTTGTTGCAAGGATGCAGTTCACAAAGAGCATGAGAATCGGCGAAGCAAAGGACTACGTTTCAAAGAAGCTCGGTGTAGAGAATGCTGACCTTTCAGACGAGTACGTCATGAGGGAAGTCAGGGAAGAGCTCGACATCGGTGTAATCACCTCTGTACCAGGCTGTGCAAAGGGTATTGCAGCTAAGATGAACATCGAGAAGCTCCTCGGCATCAACATCAACTGCTGTGACAAGTTCAGGGAAACCATCGCATAAATTCAATAAGTGGACCGGCTTTATCCCGGTCTACATTTCTTCTTTTTGAAATAGCTTTTTCACTCTGTTTATACCTTGTATGGTATGCATTCTGCAGAACTATAATTCCACTGATAACTTCTGTCAGTGTTTAGTTTTGAAAAACAATTTATATTTTAATGGCGTTATTTACACAACGTTATTTAGGTTTGTACATAATTGACAGCCTTCAGGAGACTGACCGTGGAATCATCTATATACTTATTGCAGATCGCACTTGCTGTATTGGTAATGAGCCTGGTGGCCCAGAGTCTGAGCAAATTGTTCAAGATGCCTGTTCTTATCTTCCTTCTGATCGAAGGTATCATCATTGGACCGGAGGTGCTCGGAATATTGGACCCTACTCTTCTTGGTGAGGGGCTGACAGCTATCGTTTCGTTATGTGTGGCAGTTATTGTTTTCGACGGTGGCCTTCATATTGATATAAAATCAGTGAGGTCTATCCAGCAGGGTGTTGTCAGTCTAATCTCTGTAGGCGTTATAATTACCTTTGTATGTGCGACACTCTTTACCCATCTGATAGTTGGTCTTCCTCTGGAGATCTCTGCTGCATTTGGTGCCCTGGTGACCGCAACAGGTCCGACAGTCATAACTCCTGTTGTAAGGCAGGTGCGTGTAAATCACAGGGTAAGCAAAGCACTTGAACTTGAAGGTGTGCTTAACGATGCTGTGTGCGTGATACTGGCAGCACTTGTTTTTGAGGTCATAATTTCCGGACTAACAGGGTTTGAGGTAGTTGGATTTTTGCTCTACAGGGCTCTACTTGGTCTTATCATGGGTGCAGCAGGAGGCTTTTTGCTTACCCGGTTCCTGTCTCATTCTGTCCTTTCGGAACAGGTCGTCCGTTTTGTGACACTTACATCCGTAATAACGGTCTTTGTCATAGCAGAGTCTTTGGGTAATGAATCAGGAATTCTTGCAGTAGCCCTGTTCGGTATTATTGTAGGTACTTCCAATGTTCCTTACAAGGCAGCGCTGAAGGAATTCAAATCAGACCTTGTGGTCATGATGCTTTCTTTGATATTCATTCTACTGGCTGCGATGCTGAAGTTCGAGGACATCTTCAGGATAGGCGCTGCCGGAATTGTTGTTGTATTGCTGCTTATATTCTTTGTCAGGCCACTTGCTGTGTTCGCCAGTACTGCAAGGACTACCTTCAGGACGAAAGAGAAGCTCTTCATATCATTTGTAGGACCACGTGGTGTAGTTCCTGCATCCATTGCAACCTATTTCGCTATCAAGCTAAATGGTCTAAATATGGCTGGCGGGCAGGAACTTGTTGGCCTGGTATTCCTTACTGTAATTATTACTGTGTTCATGACAGGTTTCCTGTCAAAATATGTGGCTAGATTTTTAGGAGTGATCCCTATGGAAATTCTTGTAGTAGGTGGCGGAGAGGTCGGAAGGATACTCTCTGAAAGGTTCGAAAAGAGGGGGGAGAATGTAATTGTCATTGAATCCTCTGAAGAGAACTGCCAGCGTTTGATGAAATCCGGAATACGTGTGATACACGGAGATGCCGAAGATGTAAACGTACTTAAGAAAGCAGGCATCGAAAATGCAAAGTATGTTATTGCAAGCACTGATCAGGACAACACTAACCTTCTGGTCAGCCAGATAGCCAAGACCAAGTTCGGCTTCAAGGAAGACCAGATAATTGCCAGGGTAAACAACATGGAGAACCTCCATGCATTCTGGGACCTTGAGATTCGTGCTATGAGCCCTGCGATGAGTACCGCTCTTTTCCTTGATAATATGGTGGGAAGGCCGCACATGTTCTCCATGTGTGAAGTTGGCGAAGGAGGGGACATCCTTGAAGTAAAGGTAACGAACCCGAAGGTTGCCGGCAAGGCCATCAAAGAGCTGTCACTTCCCGAGGACAGCCTTTTGCTTATGGTCAGAAGGGGCGAGGAATCATTCATTGCGAACGGAAACCTTGTGCTTGAGTTCGATGATATGGTGACCGTCATAGGGGAAGGGGATGCTGCAAAGATCGTTGCAGACCTGTTGGGACGATAAGTAAGGTGAATACTTTCACCTTGCTAACTTTAGTTTTATATAGCTATGAGGAGTATCTTGACTTGCCTCTCAATCGAAAACAAACAAGAGGCTTGAGGAATTAATATGGATAAAACAGCAGAGAATATCAAGAACAGGTTCCTGGAACTTGGTGTGGACATACCAATTGAGAACATTACCGAAAGGCTTGACAAACTTATCACAAAGTTCAAGGTCCCTCTGGACGAGGCCCGCAGAAGTGTCATAGCATATTTCCTGAAAGAGTATAACATTGACCGGAACGACTTTTTTGTAAGCTCAGGATCAACCCCTCTTGTGAAGATCAATGAGGTAAATGAGGGCGGAAAATGGGTAAACGTCAGGGGAAAGGTCGTACAGCTCTGGGACAATTCCCATGAGTCGGTTTCCCAGGTGGGCCTTATAGGCGATGATACCGGAACGATCAAGTTCATTAAATGGGCACGTGATGATATCCCCGATATCCAGGAAGGAAAAAGCTACCAGTTCAATAATGTTGTTATCAATGAATGGAACGGAAGGTTCGAGATAACCCTTAACAAGAACACTGTAATTGAAGAGATCTCTGATGATATCGATGTTGTTTCCAATGTTATGTCCTCTCCGGGAGAAGGCCAGCCTGCACCAATGGTGAATGTTTCTGATATCACGGAAGATGGGAAATGGATCTCCATGAGGGTGAAACTATCACAGCTCTGGGACAATACCCATGAATCAATATCCCAGGTAGGTCTGATAGGTGATGCTACCGGTACTATCAAATTCATTAAATGGACAAGTGCTGATCTCGCTGACTTTGAAGAGGGAAAAAGTTATCTTTTAAATAACGTGGTTGCACAGGAATGGAATGACCGGTTCGAGGTTACTCTTAACAAGAACAGTTCAATTGAGGAGCTTGATGAGGATGTTGAGGTTGGTAATTCATCTCTTACCTTCAGTGGTGTGATGGTGGATGTCCAGTCAGGGTCCGGTCTCATAAAACGCTGTCCTGAGTGCAACAGGGCGCTGACCAAAGGAGCATGCATGGAGCATGGAAAGGTGGATGGTGTCTATGACCTTCGTATCAAGGCAGTTATTGATGACGGGAACATTGCACAGGAAGCAATTCTGAAGAGAGACCTTGCAGAACAATTGTCCGGCATGACCCTCGATGAGGCTATCTCCATGGCAGCAGATGCTCTTGACCAGGGCGTTGTCCTTGACCAGATGAGGCTTAAGCTTCTGGGCAGGTATTTCACTGTTACAGGTTCCAAGATGGATCGTTACATCCTTGTTGATTCTATCGAAGATCAGACGGAGCTGAGTCCGGAAACGATTGATGAACTTATTTCAGAGGCGGAGGTGTTGTAAATGGCCGGATATGTAAGGGAAGTTTCACGTCGTATCTTTGCACAGGAACTAAGGGAATCCAGTCTGACGTTCAAGGACGGTGATGACCAGTACTCTCCACAGTATCTTTTAACTCCTACCGGTGCAAAGGTCAATCGCCTTTTCATCGTGGGTACTCTGATAGAAAAAGAGGATATAGGGACTGATTCAGAATACTGGAGGGGTCGGGTATCAGATCCAACTGGTTCCTTTATGATATATGCAGGGCAGTATCAGCCCGAGGCAGCGCAGTTCCTTTCAGAATGTGAGACACCTGCCTTTATTGCGATAGTAGGAAAGCCAAGTACCTATGCAACAGCGGAGGGTACTGTCCTGACATCCGTCAGGCCTGAATCGATTTCACTGGTGGATGGTGCAACACGTGATCTCTGGGTTGCAGACACTGCAAGAAGGACCCTTGAACGTATCAGGGAGCTTGACAGTATGGATCCGAATGTGGTCAAGGCAAAGGAACACTACAATACAGACGCTGTAAAGTATTCCTCGATGGTAAAAGAAGCCCTTGTATCACTGAAGGAAACGATCTGAAAATCCAAGTTATGTATACTGCACATTATGTGTGCAGTAGCTATTTTTTAACCACAAAAATGATAAATCCGGTTCTCGTTCTTATAATTGGGTGATAACATGAAGACATACCTGTTGATATGGTTCAGTAGCGATGGTGCCAGTCCTTCAGAAGTAAACAAAAGATTGATGTCAATGGGTTTCAAACCGATCCAGGGGGCATACGATTATGTCTATGACTGGGGTAACAGCGTTGATCTTGACGAGATCCTTGGATTCGGTGACAAAGTACACTTAAGTCTTCTTGATACGGGTACTATGTTCAAAATAGAAACAATTAATGGTGCGGACGTGTAAACCGCATCCTTTAATTCTTTTCAGCTTTTATCCTTAAGCTTGCGGGAAAAATCAATATATCCGCATGAATGTCCTTCTATCTCTACTATGTTCGCAGAGACATTACCATTGTCAATAGTGATTTCCACAACAGATGGGTCGGACATACGGGGGCTTGTGGGAGAGCCTGGGCAGATAAGTATCACATCACTCTGTTCGATAAGTGGTCTGTGTATATGTCCAAATACGAGGACGTCCACTCCCATTTCGAGTGCCAGGTAACGCAGTGGGGTTGTGTCCATAATAGATAGTGCTCCTTCATGGACGAGCCCGAATTTCACACCATCAACATCGAACACGAGCTTCTCAGGCAACAGTTCCTTTAGTTCACGATCATCAGAATTCCCGTGTACCGCTTTGAGCTTACCTGTGGAAGCAAAGGCCTGGTAACACTCCATTGTTGTAAAATCCCCTGCATGGAGCAATATATCGCAATCATCAATGAGGCTCTTGAACGTAGGGGGGATGGTACCTCCCCTGAGGTGTGTATCAGAAACAGCAATGATCTTCATATTGGGGTCCTAATTCTGCTTAAAGTGTATGCTGACGGTTCACTGCAGGGTAAGGTCAACCAGTTCGTATTCCAGATTTTCCATTTCCAGTCTGCTCATGATCTGGGGTACTTCTTCATCAATTGCAAGTACCAGGGATGATAAGCCGTGGAAGGCTGCCTCTACAACTGATTCTTTTGCACCGTACATGACGTCTGGTATTATGTCAACCTTTTTCATAGCAACAAGGGACTCGACACCTATGGCTGCTATATATGATTTTGAACTGGCAAGTTTTTGCAGTCTTTCAAGGTCGACATTGCGTGAACCTCCACGCTCACTGCGTGGTACTTTGCAGACCGTAATACTGGCATTCTCAAGATCGATCATGCCCAAAAGGTTGGTGACACCCACATCATCGCCTTTTTCAGCGGCTGATATGGTTATTCCTGTTGCCCCGGTCTCGGTCGTTTTACTCACATAAAGTAAGCCGCCTCTCATTTGAAGATATACATTTTCCCCCTTTTCGATATCTTCGTCTGCTATGGCTGTCCATGTGGAGACATGACTGATGATGTCACTCATGACAAAATTAGCATAACGCTTCATGTCGGCTGCATTTTCAAGAACCCATTCGACACCCTTTTTTGTAATTCGGTATCTTACCCTTCCATCGGAATAGATGAAACCTTCTGCTGTAAGTTCCTTGATATATTCGGAAACAGCTTGTGGTGTCACACCAATCTTTTCAGCGATCTCTTTCTGGCGAACATTTGGTTGATGGGCAGCAACTTCAGTCAGTATCTGAAATTTGGTGATGCCGCTTTTGCTTTGAAGAATGTCTATCATTCAGTTTCCTCATTGATCTTAAGTCTCTGTCCCATTACAGTGAGTTTTGGTGACCTTCTTGCCAGAGCACGTACATATATCGGACTCTTGTTCATTGAACGTGTCAGGCTGCTCATGGAATGGTTGCCCTTCTCGACAAGTTCTTCCAGTTCCTCGATGAGATCTTTTATTTCGTCGTAAGGATGGAATGTGAGCATTATGATATCGCTAAGGTCTTCAAAAGAACACTGGAAGTTTGACTGTACTTTAGAATAAGATGAATGGTACTCTTTTTCAGGTTTTTTGCCCGGTTCCGGCATATGCCACTGGCTTTCGAGTAAGCCACATTCTTTTAATATTGTGATACTTTCGGAAACATCACAACCCATTTTTTCTTCAAGATCTCCTTTTGTCATCCATTCGACTAAAAGAAGATTGAACACCTGTTTGTGTTGCGCTGACTGAAAGGTTTGGAGAAGGGGAACTAGTTCTGAGGGATCATTTATAATTCGAGTCCTTTTGGGCATTATCAATACCTCGTATTAGGGTAAGTGTGGGGGGATCAACGTTGATTAAAGTAAAGTCAAGTTCTAGAATTGACTGTGCTAGGGTACATATACAACTCTAAGTAAATAAATGTGTTGTGGGAAGGTCATTCCCGGGCTCATTTTTTTGCTTTATGATGGCTGTTGTAATGATGCTTTACCATTTAAATTGACCGATACATTTATCCAATTCTGTTACCAATATTGGTTAGTTATTATGACTGAAGACCTCTACACGAAGATATGCAGGATACTCGAAAAGAAGCAACTGTCCATCAGCGGGATTAGCAGAGAGCTGAAAGCAGAGGGTTTTGATGAACATCGTCTTATTCTGACAGGTTATCTTCGCGCGCTCAGAGATATGAACAAGCTCAATGAGGTGGAAATTCCTCCCTCAAAGATCTATGTCTGTGTGGAAGGATCCGAAACACTGGATAATGATCTTTATTCCCTGATGGCTAAACACCTGCATTCACTGGATCCGGATGCCCGTTTCCCCGTAGCGGTCTGCATTTTATCTTCCATATTTGAGAGGCCAATTTTTAAGGAAGAACTAAAGATCATGGGTGTGAATGACCCACACATAAGAAAGCATCGTAGTTCTCTGGTAGCGGTCAAAGAAACAACCGGTAAGGATATTCGCGATCTTAGAAGGTCAATTAAAAGGATAAAGGTCCCGGATTCCGATCCTGCATATGAGATCGATCTAAATTCAACAACGGACAAGCTCAATGAGCTGACAAATTCTGTTTTGATCGCGCTGGCAAAGGACATGTCAGATCTGAGCGGTCTTGTACCTAAGACCAAACAGGTAACCCTTATCTAAGCTACTCTTTTTCTAAAAAATAGTTTTAAAAATTAATATTGGTGAAGGGACAACCCTTTCACCTTATTCCAGATAGATCGCCGGCCTTAATGGATAGGCGAACTTTGCCTTGTTCTCAGGGTCATATTCTGCATCGTCAGCTGAATATACCTCAACAGGACATCCGATCTCCTTCTCAAAGAAATCCTTGTTCTCTTCAAGAGCAACCTTTTCATCAAGTTCGAAGCTTGTCAGTGTGTTGAACGACTCTTCGCTCATGGAAGTGATATCTCCAACGATCTTCTGTGCAAATTTAGGCACTTCCTTTCCATAGCGTCTCATTTCCGGATCGCTCATAAGTTCCTTTATCAGCACGCCGGGGTTGAGGTCGCCTTCCTTCTGCATTGCAAGTGCTTTTTTAAAGGCCGTTGTCTTCCATTCCGGTGCTGTGTAAAGGACTGCTTTCTGTGGTGTTATCTTTGTGACCCTGATGATCTCGTCAACATCTGATATTGTACCACTGATAAGTTCTTCTGTGAACTCAGCACTGGTGTCTACAAGTGTTTCATCATATGCCGGGTAACCTGCAAGAGATACCATTCCTTCCTTGCCCATTGCTTCCCATATCTCTTCACATACGTGAGGAGTGAACGGTGCCATAAGGCGTACCCAGGTCTCAAGTATGTCATAGAGAAGCACGCTTCCGCCACGTTTCTGGTACCACTTCAGATCATTGAGCAGCAGGAAGAAGGAGTTCTGTAATGCATGCCTTGTCCTGATGGTTCCCAGGGCTTCGTTCGTCTCAAGGATACGCTGCTGCAGTCTGCTCAGCATCCACCTGTCAATGCCTTTCATATCGCTTCCGATACCTGAGGTGGCACCTGATCCGATGATCTCCTTTGCAAGTTTGTAGTACCTGTCGATCTGCTTTCTTGCAGATTCTATGCCGCTGTTCTTCCAGTCAGCATCCTGCATCTGTTCAGCACTGGAGAGGATGTACATCCTTGAAATATCTGCACCGTAGGAACCCACAGCTTCGCTGAGTGTGAGCAATGGTCCCTTGGACTTGCTCATCTTCTGTCCTTCAAGTGATACGAAACCATTGATGGCGATAGCACGTGGCCATTTATCCTCATCAAAGATCGCAACGTGGTGGAACAGGAAGAAGAGGAGGTGGTTTGGTATCAGGTCCTTTCCTGATGATCTCAGGTCAACAGGATACCAGTATTCGAAATCACTGCGGATCTGTTCAATGGTATCTGCACTGACACCACTTGCTGCTTCAGCATCCTGTGCAGTTCCTTTTCCAAGAAGCACATAATCGAACAGTTCGGGAACCAGCTGTTCCGTTTCGATTCCTGCTGCTATGAACTTGGCAACCACATAGTATGACATGTAGATGGTGGAATCTCCAAGGGACTCGATAAGCCAGTTCTTGTCAAATGGAAGAAGTGTTCCAAGACCCTTTTTCCTGGCACATGCCTTGTCCTTGAGCCAGTCGACCTTGTTGTTGAACTCGACCCTGAGTTCCTCAGGGATGATATCCATGTTCTCGATGCAGCGGTAGACCTTGTCCTTCCATTCAGGGTTGGAATAGTTAAGGAACCACTGTCCTTTGACCATGTTGACAACACAGGGAGTTCCGCAACGGCAGACAACAGGCTCACTGAACTCGTAGAACACTTCCCCGAGTCCCTGCTCGATGAGATCCCTTGTAAGTACGTCCTTGATCTTTGAGACAGCCATTCCTGCGTACTTACCGGTGTTCTCTTTAAGCACACCACCGTGGAACTCACGGCGATAGACCATCTTTGTTGCTTCCTCTGCCTTAGGGTCCTTCTGGTCCTTTACATTGAACTGCTCCACAGCTTCCACTGCCGGCAGATCGCCGAACTCCGGGACCTTAATGAGTGAAATGAACTTGAGGTCGCGAAGTTCCTCTGTAATACCATATTCGCTGAGGTCAGCTTCATAAAGGTCGCGTACAGCAAGATAATCGTAAGGTGCATGTGAAGGGACACTCATGACGATACCGCTTCCATTCTCACCTTTGACGAATGATGCAGGAAGTGTGATGACCTCTGCTTCTGTAAGAGGGTTCTTTACCTTGATGCCGATAAGTGATCTTGCGTCCACATCCTCGATGAACTCGACCTCCCTGTCGGTGAATGTGAGCTTGTGGTATGCTTCTTTGCTGACCACCCAGAACTCTTCCCTGCCTTCGAAGGTCACCTTGATCTTGACATGTTCCAGATCGGGATTGATCCAGAGGTTGGTCACGCCGAATGTGGTCTCAGGTCTTAGGGTTGCACATGGCAATACGATATCGTCGTACTTGAATTTGATAAGGGTATAATCGACGATAGTTGCCTCTTCACCGTGGAGGATATCATGGTCTTCCACAGGGTTGTTATCATTAGGACACCACTTTACAGGGTGGGAGCCCTTTACGATAAGGTTCTTTTCGTAAAGGAGGTTGAACTGCCATTCAATGAACTTCTTGTAAGTTGGATCGGTGGTGGTGAACTTGCGTCTCCAGTCAATGGAATATCCTATGGAACGCATGGCTTTCTCGGCTTCCACACTAAAGTATTCCACGATCTTTTCTGGTGTATCAAGTCCTGTTAGTGTTTCCATTGGTATACCGTGGAACTGGGAATATACCTTCATGGTCTGAGGATCCTGGTTCTGGATAAGTTCGGCAAGTCCCACGATAGGTGTTCCTGTTACGTGGAATCCCATTGGGTAGAGGACATTATATCCGAGCATTCTCCTGTACCTTGCAACAACATCACCAATGGTGAATGTTCTTGTGTGACCTGCATGGAGGTTCCCGTTCAGGTATGGGTACGGGATGGTTATGAAGAACTTTTCGCGGTCGTCAGGTTCAGCTTCAAAGACCCCGCTCTCATTCCATTTTTGCTGCCATTTCTGTTCGATATCATGTGAACTATAATCTTGTTGCATGAATTACACCGTTCCAACATTTTTTCGTTATCTGGAGAAAACCGCCTTGCGGACCGCTTCTATATTAGCATCCACTGTAATTGGTTTTGTTGATATGTTAATAACTTCTTCAGGGTCCTTTAGCAGATGGCCGGTTGTAATACAGACAACCGTTTCATCACGGTCAATGACACCTGAATCTATAAGTTTTTTAAGTCCTGCCACGGAAGTAGCACTCGCAGGTTCAACACCTATGCCTTCAAGCTGTGCAAGGTCCTTTTGTGCCTCTATCAGCTCTTCATCCGATACTGCTTCTGAATATCCGCCGGATCCATAGATCGCTCTTAAGGCCTTCTTTGCATTGACCGGGTTGCCGATACGTATTGCCGTTGCAATGGTCTCCGGGTTCTTTTCAGGAATGATCTCTTCAACACCCTTTTTGAATGCTTTTGTTACCGGGCATGCTCCTTCTGTCTGGATCCCGGTCATTTTCGGGACGCTTTCAGTGACGCCAAGTTCCCTTAACTCCCTGAAACCTTTGTAGATAGCAGCAGTATTTCCTGCATTTCCCACAGGTACGATCACCCTGTCAGGAACATTGAAACCAAGCTGGTCGCATATCTCATAGCCGATCGTCTTCTGACCTTCAAGACGGTATGGGTTAATTGAATTGAGCAGGTAGATCTTCTCTTCATCGCAAAGCTGACGTACAAGGACCACTGCTTCGTCAAAATTTCCCCTGATGCTTAAGACCTTTGCACCATGTATCAATGCCTGTGCGACCTTACCAAGAGCTACTTTCCCTTCCGGAAGCAATACGATGACAGGCAGTCCTGCTTTGGCACCGTAGGTTGAAAGGGATGCGGATGTGTTTCCTGTGGATGCACAGGCAAGCGTTTTCATCCCGAGCTCCATTGCCTTTGTGACCCCGACCGTCATTCCACGGTCCTTGAAAGAACCGCTGGGGTTCAGACCTTCATGCTTTACATAAAGTTCCTTGATGCCGATCTTCTCGGCAAGGCGATCGCATCGGTAGAGTGGTGTGCCACCTTCATGAATGCTTACAGGCTTTCCTTCCACAGGTAATAGTGCTTTGTATTTCCAGACAGATGGTGCTTCTGTTCGGAGCCTTTCCATATCGAGTTGAATTGCAGAATAGTCATAGATGACGTCGAGCAGCCCGCCACATTTGCAGGTATAGACGACTTCCGAATCGGTATACTTTTGACCGCATTCTATGCATTCCAGGTGGTACATCACAGGTCTCCTCAAAATAAAAGCATCAATGGTCTGATCGATTATGTCTGGTTATATTATCTGATAATAGTATCTATTATAGTGTGTTTAATAAATGACAACCTAAATAAAAGAAGCGGAAAAAACGTTTTTCACCAACAAATTTTCTTTCATTTTCCTGTCCCGACCGTTATACTTATTGAATGAAAATGGTATCCTTTACACCTATGGATATCCGGCTAGTAGAAGGTTCGATCTTCATCGATGAACTGCGCCCGTACCTTGGAAGACTTTCCGCAATGGCATCAGAACACGATGTTATCATACAGGGGGTCAATGCGGACAAGGTCGCAGGCAGAGAACATGTGGACAGTGCCATCATAAAGGCCATGCGGTCAATGGATAACGGTACGAACGTTGCCAATGACCTCGGTGTTGAGATCATGCGCTATGCTTCCGGAAAGCGGCAGATAGGAGAAGCTTTTTCCATCGGCCTTATGGAAGGTCAGATGAACGTGCTGTTCATCGTTATCGGGGAAACCGCTTCAGTGGAAGGGGCCGTGATCGATCTTTCCGGATCAATTGAACCCTCTTCAGTAATGCCATATTCAGATTCGAAAAAGGCTGACATTGTTTCACAGTTCTGTATCACAACTGATGAACTTGATGCAGTCGGGGATGAAAAGATCCCTGATCTCGTACTGGAACGCGTTGCTCTTGTGGATGTCCTGAAATAAGTCCACTCCGCCGGGAAAATGGAACCGGTGGAAAATATTAATAGCTTTGAAACATTAGTCAACTACATACATTTATCGGAGATGATATTTTGCCTCACCCAAAGACAGCAGAGAACATGATGAAAAGTGCAGGTCCTATTGAGACTGCCCTGTTACCTAGCCTCGTTCACGTAACCGAGGCTGCAGCTATCGCCGCTTCCTACCAGATGGGAAGAGGGGACAAGAACTATGCAGATCACGTTTCTGTGGAAGCCATGCGAAGAATGCTGAACTGTCTTGATTTCAAAGGTACGATCAAGATCGGTGAGGGGGAGCGCGATGAAGCTCCTATGCTGTACATCGGTGAGGAAGTAGGTACAGGCAAAGGCGACATTGCAGTAGATATTGCAGTGGACCCTCTCGAGGGAACGAACCTTACTGCAGACGGAATTCCCGGTTCCATCTCTGTCATGGCAATGGCAGAACCCGGAGGGCTCTTCCACGGTCCTGACGTCTACATGGACAAGATCGTCGTGGGTTCCCAGGTAGTGAAATACGAGAAAGAGCACCCCGATGAACAGATCGATCTCGATGCTCCGGTCAAGGACAATCTTGAGATCGTCGCAAAGGCCCTGAACAGGGACATCGAGGAACTTGTTGTGGTCATCCTTGACAGGGAAAGGCACAAGAGCAAGATAGAGGAGATCCGTGCAACCGGTGCACGTGTAAGTCTTGTCAGTGACGGCGACCTCATGCCAGGTGTGTCCACATCTATCAGGGGTTCAGGCGTGCACGTTGTAATGGGTTCAGGCGGTTCAGGCGAGGCTGTGCTGACGGCTTCTGCCATGAAGATCCTTGGCGGAAAGGTCCTTGCAAGGCTTGTGCTTCCAACGGTCGCCAACGGAAAATCCCAGGAAGAGATCGAAGCGGAGAAGGCAGAGAAGATGCCAAGGCTCAATACCATGGGAATCACCGAGGATAACATCAATGATGTACTTGACACCGACAAGCTTGTTCCCGGAAAGGATGTCATCTTTGCAGCATCCGGTATCACGCCGGGTCAGTTCCTGCACCAGGTCAACCTCTTTGGTGGCGGTGATGCAAGGGTGAACAGCATCTCCATGGGTAGTTCCGGTGTTGTCAAGTTCACCGATTCCATTTACATAGGTGACAAAGAGGATACTCCTCTGCGTCTATAATAATTGAAAAAATGAAAGTACATGTCCTGACGTACGGATGCTCGGCAAACCAGGCCTCGTCCGAGATCATGATCGCAGCGGTCAGGTATCTCGGGCATGAGCTTGTTGCTGAAAAAGATGCCGAGGTTGTTGTTATCAACACCTGTACTGTAAAGTATGCAACCGAGCAGAAGATCCTCCACAAAATAGAGGATCTCGGTAACAGGGCTGTGGATGTGATCGTCACCGGCTGCATGCCACAGGTACAACT
Organism: Methanococcoides sp. LMO-2; assembly: GCF_038432375.1. Taxonomy (NCBI): domain Archaea; kingdom Methanobacteriati; phylum Methanobacteriota; class Methanomicrobia; order Methanosarcinales; family Methanosarcinaceae; genus Methanococcoides; species Methanococcoides cohabitans. The sequence continues at coordinate 25,875 of NZ_JBCAUS010000005.1, read as the reverse complement.
GGAAGCCATACTTGAGAAGAACCCTGATGCTCATATACTTGGTGTGAACTCCATCGCAAAGATCGGCAAGGTCCTGAATATCATCGAGAATACGCGCAATGGCGGTTCACGTGAAAGGGTGGAACTGCTGAGCAGTGAACCGGAAGGCTTCCTTAAGACTGCTCATTCAAGGTTCAATCCGAACATCCACATATGTCAGATATCACAGGGTTGCAATTACAGCTGTGCTTACTGCATTGTGACAATTGCAAGGGGAAACCTGAGGTCCTTTGATGCGGATTCCATAGTTGATGATGTCCGTATGGCCGTTTCCGAAGGTTGCCGTGAGATATGGCTGACCTCACAGGACAACGGACAGTACGGGACTGACAGGGATGTTCTGCTTCCGGAACTTCTGGAACGTATCGTGGCGATCCCTGGCGAGTTCAAGGTCCGTGTGGGCATGATGAATCCCTTTTCAGTAACTCCGATCATCGATGATCTCATTGAGGTCTTCAGGTCGGACAAGATCTATAAGATCCTTCACCTGCCGATACAGTCCGCATCCAATGATGTCCTGAAAAAAATGAACCGTTTCCACAACATAGAGGAAACCAATGACATCATTGCACGCTTCAGGGAAGTCTTCCCGGAGCTCACCGTTTTTACAGATATCATTGTCGGTTTTCCCGGAGAGGCCGATGAGGACTTCAACAGGACATTGGAATGGGTAAAGGACATCAGGCCTGACAAGGTGAACATATCCCGCTACACCCCGCGTCCTCTCACAAAGGCACTCGAATATCGCAATATCGACAGTCGGATCGTTGTCAAAAGGTCTGGTGAGCTTCACAGCCTCTGTGATGAGGTCAAGCTGGCATCGAAGCAAAAGATGATAGGCTGGAAGGGCGAGGTCTTCGTGTCCATGGATGCCAAGGTAAAGGGAGTGATGGCACGTACAGGTTCGTACAAACCGGTGGTGATCCCTGAGGGTTCTGTCAGGCCAGGCAGTTCCTGTAATGTTGAGATCTATGATACAACTTCAGGATATTTCCTTGCAAGGTTGTTGGACTGATCTTTCAGTGGAATTCGTGGCTTCGGTTATCTTTATGACCGACCTTTTCTTTATTTTTGAATGTCCTTTTCATGAACACTCTTGACAATTTCCTTGTTGTAGGATTTGACAACATCACTTCTTGTGATAATTCCCAGTAGTTTTGCTTCATCGGTCCTGGAAACAACAGGCAGTCTCCCGATGTCCTTCATTGCAAGTCTTTTAAGGACAACGTCCAGTGATTCATCTGGATATGCCACCACAGGACCAAGTGTTGCGATCTCGCTGATCCTCGTATCAAGTTCCCCGTAGTTCACTTTTTCTCTCATATCCTCCAGAGTCACAATTCCACGTAGCTTCTTATTTTCGTCAAGGACCGGGAATCCTGCATGACGGCTTGACTGCATAAGGTCGAGCAGGTCCTTTGCAGTATCGTTCATTGAGAGTGTATGTACGTCTGTTATCATATTGCCTTTTACAAGCATGGATTCCATTACGTTGATCTCTTTTCCACGGCGAATTGTGAAGCCACGACGTTTTAGGACTTCTGTGAATATGGATTCTTCATGAAGACCGCTCGAGATAGAGTTGCTGACAACACATGCGAACATCAGCGGCAGTATAAGATTATAGTCCTTAGTGAGCTCAAAGAGGATCAGCATGGATGTAAGGGGTGCTCTCACGGTGCCGGCAAGGGTAGCAGCCATCCCTACCAGTGCATAAGCTCCGGAGACCGCTGTGCTTGCGGGGAAAAGCTGGTGAACTATTGTTCCATAGGCCCCGCCCAGCATGGCACCTACGAACATCGAAGGGACAATGGAACCTCCTGCATTTCCGGAACCGATGGTGAAGGAAAATGCCAGTACCTTAAGGACAAGAAGTATAAGCAGCAACTGGAGTGTGAAGTTGTTGGCCAGAACTTCTGTGATCACATTGTATCCGATACCCCTTACCTGTGGATAGAAGTAGCCGATAAAACCAACAAAAAGTCCTCCGATAGCTGGCTTGAAACCCGGATGTACCGGGATCTTCTGGAAGACATCATGGGTGATGTATAGGGTCCGTATTATTATGACCGAAGCGATCCCGCAAAGGATGCCAAGGACAAGGTAGAGGCCAGATTCCCTGATGGGGTCCACAAGACCGTAGTAGGAAACCTCAATGGGATGCACTTCAAAAATGAGGTTTGCAACAAGTGTTGCGAAGACAGATGAGAGTACTATCGGGATGAAAGTCCTTGTTTCAAGTTCTCCCAGGATAACTTCCACAACAAAGACAACTCCTGCAAGTGGGGCATTAAATGCAGCAGCTATGCCTCCGGAGGCACCACATCCAAGGAAGATCCTGTAACGGTTGTCAGGTGCATGTATCGTTTTTGCAAAAATTGTCCCGATGCCTGCTCCGGCAAGGATTCCAGGTGCCTCTTTTCCCACGGAACCGCCGGTTGCAATGGATACTATGGAAAGGAATACCTCTCGGAAAGCTTCACGTATCCGTATCCTTCCCCCATGCAGGGCAGTGCCTTCAATAACTTCAGCTACATTGCAGCGTTTCAGGTCTTTGTAGAGGTGGGTGACCACTCCTACGAACAGTCCGCCGATAGCAGGAATGAATATCACGTAGTAATGGCCGGTTGTACCCGCACCATTCCAGAAAACGCCTTCTGCATATTTCAGGCAGAGGTCATATGCTACGATGGTAAGTCCCGTGAAGATACCTATCAGTACCGCCAGGTTGTTCGATATTCCCGGTTCGGAATGCAGTCCCCTGAATATTGCATCCCTTATGTTCCATCTGGAGAGCCTGTTGTTCAAGAAGTGCCTCTTAAAAGGTCTAAATGGTTCTTTGAAAGAGCCATTAAGAAAAAATTGAAAAGAACAGGTATTACCTGCTCCTTTGTATGATCTTCAAATATGTGAGACCATTCAGGCTTCCAGCCTTTTCAGTGTTTCACAGAGGTTCTCGATAGTATCGATTATCGTCTTCATTCCGATCTCATCGTCGTCCACAGGCTTCTGTGCAATTCCACCGAAGTGTGCACCGTCACCAACAGGCATCATGCCATGGACAAGCATGCAGTCATGAATTCCTTGAATGGTCTTTTCCTGCCCGCCGTTACGTGATCCGCCAACTGCCATGACTGCACCGAACTTACCCTTGAGCTGGAATCCCTGCCTTCTGAGAAGGACACTCCTGTCGAAGAGCGCTTTAAGTTGTGCTGTCATTCCGCCGAAGTATACCGGGGATGAGAACACTATGGCATCTGCTTCTGCGAGCTTGCCGTAAATGTCCTGCATATCATCGTTGATAGGGCATTTTTCACCGCGTGCACAGGTACCGCATGCAATGCATGGGTTTACCTTCTTCTCGGAAAGGAGGATGCTTTCTGTTTCAAAACCTTTTGTTCCTGCGATCTCAAGAACATTGTTTATGATCTTCTCATTGTTTCCTTCTTTATTGGGACTTCCGGATATTCCAAGTATCTTCATATGATCACCGATACGCATTATTGATGCAATATTATTAGTTTTTGGGTACCGTTTCCGGGCTGTAACTTCTTAAACCTGTTGATTAGCAGTTTTTCCAGAAGTTTTCAGGCGATTTCGGTCTTTTTTTCATCTTAATATTTTAAGCAACAGTAAATAAAAACTGTTATCTACCTTTATCTTCAATATCAAGTATAAAATTACAGGTATCACAATGCTTGAAAAATTATTTGAACCAGCATCTGTAGCGGTAATTGGTGCCTCCCGTACTAAGGGTAAAGTGGGGCGGGCGGTACTTGATAACCTCATAGAGAGCTACAATGGCGAGATTCTTCCTATAAACCCGAAGGCTGATGAGATCCTTGGTTTGCGGTGTTATCCGACCATACTTGACACTCCGAATGCAGCTGAGCTTGCAGTGGTCGTCCTTCCTGCAGTTTTGGTTCCGGATGCACTGGAAAAGTGTGGTCTTGCAGGAGTGAACAATGTTGTAGTGATCTCTGCAGGCTTCAAGGAGGCAGGTATCGAAGGGGCAAAGCTGGAGCGCAAGTGCATTGAGATCGTCAATAAGTACGGGATGCGGATGGTAGGTCCCAACTGCCTTGGTATCATTGACACAGGCTCCGGCCTGAACGCTTCCTTTGCTGCATCCATGGCAAAGAAAGGAAATATTGCAATGATGTCCCAGTCCGGTGCGATATGTACTTCGGCGCTTGACTGGGCGGATGCCAGAGGGGTTGGATTTTCGAAATTCATAAGTCTCGGGAACAAGGCCGACCTTTCAGAGAATGATTTTCTTTTGGAGATGGCCGATGATGATAATACCTCTGTGATAGCAGCTTATCTCGAAGGCGTGAAGGACGGCCCGAAGTTCATGGGGATCGCCCGTGAGGTGTCACACAAAAAGCCTATTGTTGTGTTAAAGTCCGGTAGGACTGCCGTGGGTTCAAGGGCAGTGTCCTCACATACCGGTACGCTGGCAGGTTCCGATGAGGCATATAATGCTGCATTTTCACAGAGTGGTGTGATGCGGGCAGATTCTGTGGAAGAGATGCTTGACTACATACGTGCTTTTTCCAGCCAGCCGGTTCCTGAAGGAAAGAACATTGCCATAGTCACCAATGCCGGCGGTCTGGGCATACTGACAGCTGATGCCTGCCATTATGCAGGTCTTTCACTGTCATCATTTGATGAATCCACAATAGATCGTCTTCGGGAGAAACTATCGCCTGCGGCGAATCTCTATAATCCTGTGGATGTGCTTGGTGATGCACCTTCGGATATCTACGGGTATGCACTTGAAACGATCCTCGCTGATCCCAATGTTGATGGCATAATCGTACTGACATCTCCACAGGCAATGACAGATGTAAAGAACATAGCTGAAGTGGTTGCAGAAAAGGCAGGTTCCTCGCAGAAACCTATCCTGTGCAGTTTTGTTGGTGGCACCAGGATCGAGGAAGGTGAGACTATACTTGACCGGCACCAGATCCCCAATTATGCTTTCCCGGAAAGAGCTGTTTCAAGCATGGCAGCCCTTTGTAATTATGGTGTTATAAGGAAACGCAGTGATCCGGAAATTGAACAATTTGATGTTGACAGGGGAGTTGTATCTTCCATTCTTGATAAGGCACGTTCCGAGAACAGGCATACTCTCGGACTGGAATCGTTTGATATCCTGAAGGCATATGGTATTCCTACCGTGGGTACATCCAATGTGAAGACCCTTCAGGAGGCTATCGATGCCTGTGAGGAGATGGGTTATCCTGTGGTAATGAAAGTACTGTCAGCTGACATTTCCCATAAGACAGATGTTGGAGGTGTCCGCATTGGACTGGAGAACCGGGATGATGTAGAAAGGGCATACCATACCATGATGTCGGATGTGAAGCGATATATGCCAAATGCTGTTGTTTCAGGTGTGCAGATACAGAAGATGGTCACCGGAGGTAAGGAGGTTATCATTGGAATGAACAGGGATGTCCAGTTCGGTCCTTTGCTGATGTTCGGTCTTGGCGGTACCTATGTGGAAGTGCTCAAGGATGTTTCTTTCAGTGTTGCTCCCATAGGAAAGGATGTCTGCAGAAAGATGATCTCTTCTATCAAGACATATCCGTTACTGACAGGTGTGCGTGGTGAGAATCCTTCTGACCTTGGTTCAATAACAGATACGCTTTGCAGGATCTCGCAATTGGTCATGGACTTTCCTGAGATCCTCGAATTTGAGATCAACCCACTGATGGTGATGCCAGAAGGTCAGGGTTGTGTTGCAATGGATATCAGGCTCACCCTGGGGAGTGAATGAACATGCTGACTTTGATATTTGATATTATTATAGTAGGATGAAAAGGTGGTTAATGTGGCTTCTATATTGATAAGTTCCTCTGAGAAATATTCGGGAAAGAGTTCCCTTTGTACGGGAATAGGTATGATCCTTCGGAATAAGGGATATTCTGTGGGCTACATGAAACCGATCGGCAATATGCTGGTGGATGTTAATGGTGTCCTTTCCGATGAGGACGCGGAACAGATGCGCAGGGTCTTCGAGCTGGAGGATGAACCAAAATTTATCACTCCCATATTACTGACCGACAACCTGGCACATGATGCCCTTGCAGGTGTTGACAAACATTTCGACAAGACCCTTGTTGATGCATTCTCTGCAGTTTCAAAGGATAGGGATTTCGTTCTCATCGAAGGCACCGGCGGTATCGGCGGAGGTGCAATGTATGGTCTTTCCGATCCACAGGTCAGTTCGATACTCGGGACAAAGATGCTCCTGGTAACACGCTATGATTCAGTCTATGCTGTGGACCGTATCCTCTGTGACATTGAGTTGATACATGATCCGGAAATGCTTGCAGGTGTCATCCTCAACGAGGTTGATGAGAGCCAGATGTCATATGTCTGCGAACTGGTGGTGCCTTTCCTGGAGGAAAGAGGTATCAAAGTCATTGGCGTTCTCCCAAAGGACTCGACACTTCGCTCAGTTCCTATCTCTGAGATCGTGGAAGACCTCCATGCAGAGGTTCTTGCCGGTTCAGAGCACCTTGAAGATCTCGTGGACCATTACCTTGTAGGTGCAATGGAAGTTAACGCGGCGATCAAGTATTTCCGACGTACTCCTGACTCGATCGTCATAACCGGTGGTGACAGGTCTGATATTCAGATGGCAGCAATTGAAGCGCATGTGAAAGGCCTTGTACTTACGGGCAATCTCCAGCCAAGTGCCGCAGTACTTGGAAGTGCGGACGAGGCAGGGATACCTGTGATACTTGTTCGCGGTGATACCATGTCCACAATAGGCAGGATGGAGGGGCTTATCGGGCGTGCAAGGTTCAGGAAAGAACACAAACTTGGCCGCATGGTCGACCTTATTGAGAACAATGTGGATGTTGATGGCCTTCTTTCAATTATAGGTCTGTGATAGTCGAACAATCTCAGATGGATATAGATAAATATACAATTGCTATATAGTGACGTGCATCGCATTCATTCGAATTTAAAAATAAAATTATCTTACTAATCCAATTAGTGACACTGGTGATGAATACCTTGACTGCTAAAGATTTTCTCACGATCGACGATTTTGATATTGAGGACAGAACAATTCTTGTGAGGGTGGACCTGAACTCTCCCATGGACCCGGAGGGAGGCATCCTTGATGATATGAGGATCCATAGCCACATCCAAACTCTTCGTGACCTCGAAGATGCGAAAGTGGTACTTCTTGCCCACCAGAGCCGTCCGGGGAAGAATGACTTTTCCACCATGGAAGCACATGCCCGGATAATGTCCGGTTACCTTGGTCGCAAAGTGACCTATATTGATGATATCTTTGGCACATATGCAAGGTCAAGCATATCTGCAATGAAAAAAGGGGATGTGATCCTTCTTGAGAATGTGCGTTTCTATTCAGAAGAGTCCCTGAAAAGGCCTGTGGACGAACAGCAGCGCACTCACATGGTAAGACAACTGTCTCCTCTCTTTGATATTTTCCTTAATGATGCTTTTGCAGTATCTCATCGCTCACAACTTTCCATCGTTGGCTTCACCGGCCTGCTTCCAAGTGGTGCAGGGCGATTGATGGAGCGGGAGATAACAGCACTTAACAAGAGCCTTCAGGGTAATGAGTGCCCCTGCATATTCGTGCTTGGAGGTGCAAAGGTCGATGATTCCATCAAGGTTGCAGAGAACGTTCTCTCAAGTGGTGGTGCTGACAGGGTTCTTGTCACAGGTGTCGTTGCAAATGTCATGCTTGCCGCATCAGGAGTTGATATTGGTGAGCCGAATATGAAGTTCATCGAATCGCAGGGCTATCTTGAACAGATAGACAGGGCAAAGGACGTCCTTGATAGGTTTGAAGGGAAGATCGGCCTTCCTCGTGATGCTGCACTGAACGACAAAGGCAAGAGGATCGATGTGAAGATCGAAGAGGTTGCGTCAAAGAACCTTCCGATAAATGATATTGGTCTTGAGACCATTGTTGCATACGCAAGTGAGATCGAGAACGCAAAGACCGTTGTCCTTAATGGTCCTGCAGGTGTTGCGGAGCTCGACGGATTTGAGATCGGAACTTTCGAGATCATAAAGGCAGCATCAAATGCCGGCTATTCCATTGCTGGCGGCGGTCACATCACTGCAGAGGTGCGAAATATCGGATATGAGGACCAGTTCTCACATATCAGTACCGGTGGTGGAGCATGTATAGATTTCCTTGCAGGGGACGAACTGCCAGGCATCGATGCCTTAAAAGTGGCTGCAAAAAGATATCAGGAAACTGAATGATTATTATTGTGGGGGTTGAATATGCTCAGTGATTCCGAAGGTAAGAATGCTGTAAATCTTGCAAGGGCTACCATCGAGATGTTCCTTGAGAGTGGTAAGAAGATGCAGGCCCCTGGATTGATGGAAGTGTTCGATGAATTGCGCGGGGTCTTTGTGACGCTGACAATTGATGGTGAACTGAGGGGATGCATCGGTCATCCCTATCCGGATTCACCATTAAGTGAGGCTATAATCGATTCTGCGATCTCGGCAGCAACAAGGGATCCTCGTTTTCCTGTTGTGGATATTTCCGAGATGGATGACATTGTTGTGGAGGTGACCATCCTTACACAACCAGAGCTTATCGATGTTCCTCCTGAACAGTTACCGGAGGTTATTGAGATAGGTCGTCATGGACTTATTGCAAAGGATGGATTCTACCAGGGTCTGCTTTTGCCACAGGTGGCTCCGGAGAATGATTTTGATGCTATCGATTTCCTTAACCATACATGCCTGAAGGCAGGTCTGGCGCATGATGCCTGGCTTACAGGTGCGCAGGTATATTGGTTCGAAGGGCAGATATTCAAAGAGATCGCTCCGCGGGGCGAGGTTGAAGAAGAAAAGTTCAATTCATGTTGTAAGTGAAGAGGATTCATTTCCTCTTAACTGTACTTTTTCATAGTTTCCAGAAGATCTTCGACACTGGTCAAAAGCTCGTCAGCAGATTCCTCGATCATAAGGTTTACAAGACCTTCGGGTCCCAGTGTCCTGAAATCTGTTTTAATGCCTACTACTGTCTTCTCTTTTGCATAGGCGTACCCAATCTCCCACGCAGTTCCTGAATCCACATCAGTACCGCCATCAAGAACAGCTACCAGTATATCACAGGTGTCGATAGCCTCAACGTTCAATTTGAAGATATTATTGGAGTCCATCTCCTCTCTTGCTGCTTCGGTGTCGTTGGAGTCCTCCTGGGGCACAAAGACCGAGAATCCAAGATCTTCCAGTGCATTTTCCAGTTTCTTATTGAATTCCTGTTCAGCTACAGAGAAAAGTGGTGCTGCAAGATATATTTTCTTAGTTATGCTCATTTTATCTCCTTTGTCTTATTCTGCCCTCTATGTAATGTAACTTAAGCTTCATAACGATTCTGGAGACTTTTAACTATATTTAATAATCAGGATCGAATTTTTGATTTCCTCTGGACGTCACTACTAATTAACCCACTTTTTTAACAAAAGATGTCACAAAAATCAGTAACTAAAAATCCTAATTTCTTATCATATTTAAAAAAATAATGAGAGCACTTATCTCTGAACATATTTATTTTTTAAATTATTTCAGTAATCTTGAAGGTCACAATGCTTGCAAAGACTACGAGAAGTGTAAATATTCCCATTTTAAAAGAAGTAGCTAATGATTTCGTCCAGCAGTTAGATGCGGATAGGATCTCTTTTGCGTACACGAGAACTATAAGAACAATAACTGTAAGCACTTCATATTCAAGTAATCCGATCTCATTCATCATTACCACTACAGTGGATGATACAAGACTGGTAGCTGAAATTATGCTTGTTAGCATTTGTCCCTCCCTTAATTTAAATTAGTGTTATACTTTAAAGACTTTATTAAATTTAGTATTTTTTTTATCTTTCTGATCATTAATTGAAACTGAATTTACATTTGTTAAATGATTTTATTTTGGCTTATTTTTCCTTTTTTAATTTAATGTAGCCAATTGAAAGTATCAATATTATCAACAATATTGATCCGATTATGATCATGCCATTTTCTCTAATAATATCTGATGTCTCCAATTCGGGAGCTAACATATGAGGCATTATTCCAAAAAGCATTACGTTTGTGCATCCCTGTGTCAGGGTCACAAGTATTAGATTTCTTCTTAGTGTGTATATAGTGCCGAGTATAAGACCTGCAAAACCGGCAAAGACGATTGCATATGGTGTGCCATATCCGGAATGCATAACTGCAAAAATTATGGATACAAGGGTCAATCCCTGGTATTTGCCTACTATTTCTTGAAGCTTCGTTTGCAGTATTGGTCTGAATATCAGTTCTTCTATCAATCCGACATAAAATATCATTACAATAGCTAACTTTAATAAATTCAGTAATGACAGGTCAGGAATGAGGTAATCTGGTCTGATTATAAGGAATTCGCCTGAGGCTATCACAATGCTTGCTATAAGGATAAGCGGAAGATCATAGTATCTTATATTCCTGTTAATTCCAAGGTCTGATAGTGTAAGATGCTGATCCTTAACAAGAACATATATTGGAATTGTTAATGGTATATAGTTGAATACAAAGGAATAAAGTGGTATCTCAAAGAAAACCGGCATTGATAGATTGAGTATCCTTAACAGGGACAATAGAATGAATGCATAGATTATGTGCTGCTGTTTTCTGTCGTTGAATATCATTGTAGAAAAAGTTAAAGTTATCAGCAGGATCAAATGTGTCCAGATAGTGAACTTTGTCAGGCCGGCAAACAATAACATTTCTGCAATTATTACCATTACAGAAGGTATAGCAACAACAAGAAGGTCAATCTGGATTTTGTCTAATGTTTCCATTTTATCAAAGAATCCGTTTTCTACAACAATATCTTCAAATTCAGCCTCATTATCCATTTCAAATCTCCCTTACGTCGATCCATAAATGGAGGTCTCTATATGGTTCTGCCATGTCCCTGTCTTTGTATAGCAGGAATTGCAGTTTCATGTTCTCACCTGCTGAGGCTGGTGTAAATGTAATTTCTTTTTCCCACGTTTCATTATGTTGGAGTATTATTTGAAGAGATTCCTGATCCGTGAGTTGCGAATTATTTTCAAGCATTAGCTCTATAGAATAATCCGTATCTACATATTCGTGGTTTACAACCCCAATGATCACGGTACCGTTTTGACCAAGCTCCAGGTCGGTTGGATAACCTTCAGCCATTCCACCAGGTCCCAGGATGTAGAACTCGGTGAACTTTTCCCCTTCCTTTGGTGTAACGACCACGTAGGCAAGAGTTACTATTGATGCTACTATTGAGATCACCAGAAGGATCGTTAGTATCCTGTCAAGCTTGTTCTCCGGTTTCTTTGAGATCTCTTCCTTTAACGAAAGATAGGTCTTGTAAAATGGGACGGTGAAATGTTCATCCTCCGGAAGTGACCTTCTTCTGAAAACTGCCACTATACACATTATTATTGTAAAGGCTGAAACTGATATCAATATGGGAAAGAGTCTGATCCCCCATGTAGTGTAATTGAGTGCAAGTCCGATTAGTGGAACTACCGCAATACTCAGGCCAATACTAAGTGCAAATCTCTCTATCCCGTCCAGATCATCCCTGGCTGGAAAAAGTGCTGCTATCAATGAATACCCCGGTAAGAACAACAACATTGGAAGCCCAAGCACAGTTCTTATGGGCGTGTTGCTCAAAGCAGGTACTACAATGAATATGCAGGTGAGCATAACAACTGCAACGACAACCTGGATATCAGAAGGAATACGATCTCTATGTGACATTGTTATTTCTATAGGACACTGTTATTTCTATGAACCATCACTACTCAATGGACCATTTTTGCTACTCATCTAATTTATGTGTTATACCTTTATAAATATGTTTAAAGCTTTTTTGGATTCGATCTTTGCAGTTCAAACCAAAAAGTTATAATTTTTTTATGCCTGCACTTACTAAATATTCAGTTCACATTATATCTAATTTTCATATAGATAAATTCATCGCAAAAATATGCGTAATGTTGGTTGCCGGATCGAAAAGATCAAATGTATTTTGAGGATCCGGTTCAAAGAAGTGTGTAACCAGAAATTTCATCTGTTGTTGTAGTGCAGGTTTGAAAGACAAAATTCCGGGATCGGCGATAAGGCACAGCCGATAAAAATAGCATAAAAATAACAACCTTAATTAATCTTGGAACTATACATAAATGCATGACCGATATGATCAATGCAGGAATTGTCGGTGCCTCCGGTTACACAGGTGGCGAACTGATGCGCCTGCTTTTGAACCATCCGAACGTTAATATTGAAGCAGCAACTTCCCGCCGTTTAGCCGGGGAAGCTGTAAGTGATACCCACAAACACCTGCGTGGGTTTATTGACCTTAAATTCGAAGACCTTGATCCTGAGGAGATCAAAGAGCGTTGCGATGTCGTATTTGTGGCTGTTCCACATGGAACTGCAATGAACATAGTTCCTGAGCTTATCGACAACGATGTGAAGGTAATTGACCTGAGTGCAGATTACCGTTTGAAGACAGATATTTTCGAACAGGTCTATGGAATGGAACATGCAGACCCGAGAGATGCGGTCTTTGGTCTTGTGGAGCTCCATCCTGAGATAAAAGATCAGTCATTCATTGCAAATCCCGGTTGCTATCCCACAGGAGCAACCCTTTCAGCTGCACCGCTTGCGGATGCCGGTCTTCTTAATATGGCGATATTCGATTCCAAATCCGGGATTACTGGTGCAGGCATAAATCCGACACCTGCATCCCACTATCCCAATATGGCAGAGAACGTGCAGGCATACAAGCTGACGACGCACAGGCACAGGGCTGAGATATTCCAGGAACTGAACCGTCTGGATGCCAACCTGACAAACGTGAGCTTCACACCACATGTTGTTCCGTCCATTCGTGGGATCCTGACAACTGCTCATCTTTTCGTAAATGATGATCTATCAGTGGAAGATGTCAGGGGGATCTACTCAGAGTTCTACAAAAACAAACCCTTTGTAAGGGTACTGGATGACATCCCCTCTCTTGGTGCTGTAAGGGGTTCGAACTTCTGTGATATCGGATTTGAAGTGGATGCTAATAATGGACGTATCGTTGTTATCTCAGCGATTGACAATCTTGTAAAAGGTGCTTCAGGGCAGGCTATCCAGAACATGAACGTGATGTGTGGTCTTGATGAGACCACCGGTATCTGGACACCGGCAACTTCGCCATAAATAATGTAGGAACAAAAAAGGAGATCTGATCATGAAAGTAAAGGATATTATGAGTAGCAGTGTCATTGTGTGCAGTCCTGAAGATCCTATCAGCAGTGTTGCACAGTTGCTGAAAAAAGAGAACATCAGTGGAGTTCCTGTGGTCTCTGATGGTGATGTCGTAGGCATTGTGTCAGAGGGGGACCTGTTAAAGCTTCTGGACGTCCCGGAACACGGCGGGCTGTGGCTTCCAAGCCCTTTCGAGGTCATCGAAATACCAATACGTGAGCTCATCAGCTGGGAAGATACAAAGAGGATGCTTTCAGACATAGGGTCAAAACCTATCCGTGATATCATGGAGAAGGATGTTTTCAGCATTGGTCCGGAAAGTTCCGTTGAAGATGCTTCAAGATCAATGACAAAGCATAAGGTTAACAGACTTCCTGTACTCGATGGTAATGAACTTGTAGGTATTATCACACGCGGGGATATAATTCGCGGTCTTGCAGGTATTTAATGTGGTTCAAATGAAAGTGATAGATGGCGGGATATGTTCAGTAAAAGGAGTTCGCTCCTACGGTATCAAGCCGGGAAAGATGGGACTTGCGGTGATCGTAGCCGAGGGTAATGCAGCAGGTGTTTTCACAAGGAACAAAGTGATAGCTGCTCCCCTTATCGTAACCCGTGAAGCTCTTGAGAAGAACGGAAAGCTGGCTGCAATAATAGCCAACAGTGGTAATGCTAACGCTTTTACCGGCGAGGAAGGTTTAGCCGATGCCAGGGAAATGGCATCTATTCTTGCAGGCAAACTCGGGGTTGACAGTGAACTTATTGGTGTAGCATCCACAGGTGTTATCGGACGCAAGCTTGATGTTGGCTGGATCAATGAAAACGTCGGGGAAGTTGTGGATTCGCTTACCTCATCAGCTCAGGGAAACAGCAAGGCAGCACGTGCTATCATGACAACGGACACAGTTCCGAAGATGGCTGCCGTTGAGCTGAGTTCCAATGTTTGCATTGGAGGCATTGCCAAGGGATCCGGAATGATCGAGCCTAACATGGGAACAATGCTGGGGTTTGTCTATACGGATGCTGAGGTTGATAGTGATGTCCTTGACAGTTGCCTGAAAAAAGCTGTGGACAGAACCTTCAACATGATTGTGGTGGATGGTGATACCAGTACCAATGATATGGTATTGCTTACAGCCACCGGTGCGTCAGGGGTCAGGCCTGACATCGACGAGTTCCAGCAGGGTCTTGAACATGTGCTGACAGACCTTGCAAAGCAGATCGCAAAGGACGGTGAGGGTGCCACACGGCTTATCGAGGCGCAGGTAAATGGTGCAGTTTCATTGGAAGACGCCAGGCTTGTTGCAAAGGCCATTGTCCGTTCACCGCTTGTCAAATCCGCAATCTTCGGAAAAGATCCGAATTGGGGGCGTGTCGTGGCAGCGGCAGGTTATTCCGGTGCGGATGTTGATCAGTCAAAGATCTCACTTGCATTTTCTAATGGTTCGGATTCTGCAGTCCTTGTAGATAATGGCAAGATCATATCAGAGGACAGCGAAATGCTAGGTAAGCTAGCTTCCATCATGGGCAGCCCGGAGGTTATGATCAGGGTTGACCTTGGCATTGGGGATTCGTCTGCAACAGCATGGGGTTGCGACCTGACGTATGATTATGTGAGGATAAATGCAGAGTATACAACTTGAAGCAGCCGTTCCGGCTGTTATGATTTAAAAGGTGATCTTGTGGAAATTGGGGAGTGGGATTCTGTTTATCATAAGTCCTATGAGGACATTCGTTCTTCTATTGGAAATGTCAGGGGGATATTTGTTGCATACAACAGCAACATCGATGCGATCAAGCACGTAGGACCTGAGGATATTGAGCATCTGTTGATGAATGTGGATATCTCTGAGGTTCGGGAGAAGGTTTTCGAGTATCCGCGGCAGATCGATTCTCCTTCTGACCTTGTTGCAAGGCTTATCATAGCCATGCGTGACGGGAAGGCCGCCGAGGTGCCAACGAACACGACAGAGATTCATGACTGGCTCACGGACCATCTGGTCTTTGATTCTGCAAGAATGGGTGGTCAGGCTGGCATCATATCAAACCTTCTGGCATCCATGGGGGTCGAGAAGGTCATTTCCTATGTACCATGGCTTTCTGAGGAGCAGGCAGAGTATTTTGTTGATTCCGATAACCTGCTGTTCCCTGTGGTGGAGGATGAGAAACTTGTGCTCAGGCATCCGAAAGAGGCGTTTGATCCTGATAATAGCCCAAAGGTCAACTGGATCCTGGAATTCTCAAAGGGAATGGAGGTGAAGTTCGCGGGTGAGCATTTTGTTATCCCGAGGGACAACCGTTTGATCATTTCATCCAGACCGAAGTGGATACGTATCGATATGGCCCCCGAGATCTACGAAAAGATACCTCAGTTGAAGGCGGACATTGACGGTGCTATACTGGCAGGCTACCAGATGATCAAGGAGGAATATGAGGACGGTTCCACCTACATGGACTATGTTGAAAAGGCCGTGAATGTCATCGAAGAGCTCAAGGAGGGCAATCCTGACATCCGCATACATGTGGAATTCACCTCAATACAGAACAAGGTTATCAGGACAGCAATACTCAATCATATCGTCCGAAAGCATGTGCATTCCCTAGGACTTGACACCGTTGAGGTTGCCAATGCACTGAACGTTCTCGGTTTTGAGGAGCTGGCCTATTCTGTCATCAATAAGGGTGAGAATGCTATCATTTCACTTTATGAGGGGGCTGTGAAGCTTTTGAGGGACCTTGACCTTGAAAGGGTGCACATCCATTCCCTCGGGTTTTACATATGTCTTGTATCGAAGGACTGTCCGGTATCCGTTGAGGACCATCGCAATGCCCTGTTGTTCGGATCAACAGTTGCAGCCGCAAAGGCATCCCTGGGTGAGATCCTTTCCCTGGAAAGTACGGAGTTAGGTCTTAATGTTCCTGTGTCCGACGAAGGGCACGGGGAGCTTGAAAAGCTTGAGAAACACCTTGTAAGAAGCGGGATGTCCAGCATGGAGGATTTCGAGAACGGATGCATCTGCACTCCATGGTATGATGCGATCATTGTCCCGACAAAGGTGGTAAGTGAACCTGTTGCAACCGTGGGTATCGGAGATGCTATCTCTGCGGCTTCATTTGTGGGATTTCTTTCTAAGCTTAAGTGAGGGATTTGCATGAAGGTCCTTTGCGGATACAATGTGAACATCGATGCTGTGTACCGGATGACCGGTGAGGAGATCTCAGAGCTCCTGCATATGTTGGACAGGGAAGAGCTTCGGGAGAAATTATGTGAACCTCCGGGGGAGATAAGATCGCTATCCGATCTTGTGGCAGGATTGGTGCTGCACATGCAAAAAGGCACAGGTGGGGAATGGTTCATTTATTCAGATGATGTTTTCCGTTTCCTGAAAGGCCGCTATTATGATAAATGTGAGATACGCCTTGGGGGAAATATGGGTATAATGGCAAACGTCATGTCCCATATGGGCGCAGAGCAGGTTGTCATGAATGCTGTAGGTGACATCAATTCGATAAAACCATTGATGTCAGGTGAGAACATTGTTTTTGCAGGTGAGTCCGTTCCACAGAATGCTTCTATGTCCAAAGATGCAAATGAGATCATCCATTTTGTCTTTGATTTCAGTAATGGAGCGCAGTTCAAGGTTCTCGGAGATGAAGTTACAGTGCCCAGAGAGAACCGTTTCATTGCCACATATGATGACATCAATACGGAGCTTACTATAACTCCTGAGTTTGAGGAGTACAGCCGTGAGCATGTAAATGAGATGGACGGTGCTATCATTTCCGGTTTCAACCAGTTACAGAAATTTTATCCTGATGGCTCCGGATATAAGGAACGGTTTGAAAAGGCACATTCACAATTGGAGGGCTGGAAAGCTCTCAATCCGGATTTGCCGATCCATGTTGAGTTTGGTCATTTCATGAGTATGGATATGGGTGTGGCAATCTTCAGCGAACTTGCCGGAACAGTCGATAGCATTGGAATGAACGAAGATGAATTGTTCATGCTTGCTGAGCTGCATGGGGTTCCATCGGACATGATACGGAAAATGGATGCCTGCGCCATCCTCGATGCCTGTGTGAGGTGTGCTTCATCGACGGGCCTGAAGAAGATCGTCCTGCACACACGTGATTTCGTGATGAGCATTTTTGCGGAAAGGACTTCCAGCCCGGCCCGGGAGATGGAGAGCATGCAGTTCGGTGTGATGTGTGCAGCAGCTTTCGCAGCATCAGGAAGACTGCCTGAACGGTCACAACTCGTGGATTCTGTAAGGGGTCTTGCCAGAAGTGAGGAAGGGTTGAAGCAGGTAACCAGATTGCAGGATCTTATCGGGGGCGAAGAGTTCGAAGGCGGTGTATTTGGGGAGTACAGAGGTTATTCGGTGTGCATCCTGCCGACCATCATCTGTGAGGAACCGGTGTCCACTGTGGGGCTTGGGGATACGGTGTCTTCAGCTACTTTCTTGAGGTGGCTGGAGATTGGAAGTGAATATTGATTGGAAGTGTCTGTAATCATGGATTGGTTCTGTGCATTAGACATTATCTTGAAGAACTTAATTGCTAAATTGATTTTATCATAATTTGAAGAGTTGTTAATATGATAGGTATCTCATCCTTTGCTTTTCACGAACTTTCACTTTCAGAAGCACTGGGAAAAATAGAACCAATGGCGGATTGCGCAGAAATCTTCTCCGAAGGAAGGCATGATCTCATTCGTGAGGAAGAACTGGCATACTCCTATGACCTGAAGTACACGGTCCACGCTCCGAGCACTGATATGAACCTGTCCAGCCTGAGGGAACCTATGCGCCTTGCAGCTATTAATGTGGTCCAACAGATGGCTGACATATGCAATGATCTGGATTCAGATATCCTGGTGGTACATCCCGGATATTTTTCCTATCCAGTTGATATGCCATATGCACAGAAGGCATTTGAAAGATCAGTAGTTGACCTTAAGAACATATCAAAAGATACGGGTGTCAGGATATGTATCGAGAATATGCCAAAATGGGATTGTTTTTTGTTCAGGCACCCGGGATTTGATCTTGGAGATAATGGTTTTACTCTGGATGTGGGTCATGCGAACACATTGGGTAACCTGAATGAATTCCTGGAAACAATGGGGGATTCTGTCTCACACTTCCACTTACATGATAACAATGGGGATATTGATGATCATTTTTCCATTGGGACCGGGAACATTGATTTCGGATCATTTTCCGGGTTGCTTAAGAAAAGCAAAGCAACTAAGATCATTGAAAATAAAAGTGAGGCGGACGTGCTAAGCAGTCTGGATGCTTTAAAAAGAATGGGTATTAAGTGAATTTGCTTTTCCTCAACAAGGCAAAAGGCATTTGACTGTTAACGTTGTGACAACAGGTTTATATATGATAAAGTTCCCTTTTCAATTATGAGTCAGATAGATAATAAAGTGTTCCATGCTCTGGGAAGTGACACACGTATAAGGATGCTTGAGCTACTTGATGAATCCGAACGCCATATATCTGAACTTGCAAGGGAACTGGAGATTTCCGTTCCGGTGGCTGCAAAGCACGTTAAGATACTGGAAGAGGCCGACCTTGTTGAGCGAAGGATCTTTGGAAAGACCCATGTTCTGAAACCGAACAGGGAGAATATCTATCTTGCAATGAACGTGTTCGCTCCTACAAAGTCAATTGAGGTTGAAAAAGGAACGAGCCTGCTTGATGCTCTTCGTGGTGTTGCAGCTGTAAAGGTTAAGAAGAAAGGTGACAGGGAAGTTATCGTTTCAACAGACGGGGATGAAGGGCTCTACGTTTATGAGATAAATGGTGAGTTCTCGGAGAAATCTGTTCAGAACTGTATCATTGATGAAGATACAACTATAGAATGGAAGAAACTGGAACCTGTTACAAAGATCAAGCTTGACATTCATGTCAAGGAATGATCTCTCTTTTTTTACTAAATAATACTTTCACACCGCTTGGCTGTTGGTTATATAGCTATGCTGCAATCTAACAATTGATGATTGCGGAAAGAAGGAACGAACAACACCTGACATTATCGGAGAGAATGCAATTGCTCTCCTCAGGAACTAAATATGACAGCTGCAACCAGAGTGCAGTATGCCATGCGTTCGGTCCCGACGGAAGATGCATACAGCTGTATAAGACATTGCTATCTAATTCCTGTGCAGGCGAGTGTGCATATTGCCCGAACCGTTGTGAACGGGATACTATGAGAGCAACTCTTGATCCTGAGGAGATCGCAAAGATCACCTGGTCATTTTACAGAAGAAATGCTATCGAGGGTTTGTTCCTTTCTTCCGGCATAATGGGTGATGCCGAGCAGACATCACAGAAACAACTGGAAGTGGTCGAACTTTTGAGAGGTCAGGGTTTCAAGGGCTACATCAACATCCGTGTGATGCCGGGCACTCCTAAATATTTACTTGAGCAGATCGCCGAACATGCGAACAAGTTCGGTGTGAATGCAGAGACCACAAATTCAGTGAACTATTCTGAGATCTGCCCCAATTTCGATTACAAGAACGATGTTCTCCAGAGGCTCAAATGGACAAAGGACCTCATACACAAAAAGAGGAGGGAATATTCAGGAATGGGCAGGCTTGTAGGAGCAAATGACACGCAGTTCGTAGTTGGAGCGGTGTCGGAACCTGACAGGGATATTGTGAAAACCGTTGACAGGTTCATGGACAAATACGAACTTCGGAGGCCTTATTTTATGAGTTTCGACCCTGTTCCCGATACTCCGCTTGAGGATGGAATTGCATCTCCTAAATGGCGTGAGCAGAGATTGTATCAAATGTCTTTCCTGCTGAAGGATTACGGTCTGAGGGCAAATGACTTTGATGAGATCTATAATGAGGAAGGTTTCCTTGGAAATGCAGACCCGAAAGTAATGCTCGCCCAATCACAACCTGACAGGTTCCCGGTTGATGTTAATTCCGCAGACATGCCTGACCTTCTTCTGGTTCCCGGAATCGGTCCGATAAGTGCTAACAGAATAGTACGTTCCCGCCCCATAGCTTCCGAGCAGGAGCTTGCACGCATGGGTGTTGTTGTGACACATGCACGTCCATACATCTCTATAAACGGTTCCAGGCAGTCTAACCTCGCATCTTTCCTGGGGGCATGTTCATGATACTGGCTTTTAATGCTAATGTGGATGGTGTTCTGCTCGCCTGTTCCTATTTCAGGGAACATCCTGAATCTGAGCTTATATCTGCAAAGAATCAGGATGAACTTAATCGCAAGCTTGGTTTTTCGTGCTCCGAAGGGGAGGTAAGGCGATTGGGATTCACTCCCTGTGGCAGTACCGAAGCCCTTTCAAAAGAGATCTTTGGAAAAAGAAAGGCACGTATGGCACGTTTTGATCCGAATCCTCTGAGATATCTTGATCTTCTTCTCAGGCACAGGAATTGTGACCCTGTTGAGCTTGTACACCTTATTATCTCATGCAATGGAGATACTGACCAGCTTTATTCAGGCAAGGGGAAACTGGCAAAAAAGTACTATAATTACATGCGTGATGTCTCAAGAGCATATGAGAGACTGTGCATGTTCTCGCGCCCCGAGTTCAAAGGCGGTATACTTTCCGTTGAGATTGATTCTCCTCATAATATCGGGGACCTGTTCTGCAGGTGGCTGTCAAGAAAGAATCCTGATGTTCCTGTAGCTGTTATCGTGAAAACGAATGCATGGGTTGGCAATGGTGACCTTCTGGGGCTGGATCGATTTTCAAAGCTCACCGCGGCTTTCGTTGAAAGCCTGAGGTCAACATCTGAGGACGATGAAGTTGATGGGCTATGGGATATCTACTATGATTCCCAGATGATAGATTCGCGTCGAAATATTGGTCTTGCTAAAAAGATGCAGCCAAAGTTCTCAGCGTCCATGAGCAAGATGTCAAAGAAGGACCGGTATAAGGTCGAGAGAGGTATAGCCAGCTGCAGGCTTGACAGTTTTGCATGAAGGGTGAGCTGTAAGGTGAAATGATGAATGGTCTAAAGGATATTCCGCGTATAGGGGAGAAGATGGCAAAGAGGTTCGAGGAACACTTTGGCAGTGAAGATGCAGCTCTTGAAGCTATTCTGGGTGGCGATATAGCAGGTATATCAGAAGTTGAAGGTGTTGGGCAGCGTTATGCTATCTCCCTGGTCCATGAAGTGAGGGCACAGTTCGAAGGTGTGACCATGAATGATTTTCTTAAGACAAAAGAGGGTGTTGATATCTATGAGCACCTCCTTGATATCATCAAGCAGTTCAGCCATACAAGATACGCAAAGGATAAACTGCATGTCTATATCCCATATCCGGAAAGCAAGAGAGATAAGATCGAGGAAGTTCGTAAGGCTACGGCAGGTTATGTGGAAACTGCACGTGTCATGGGGGGTAATAATGATCTCATCTCAATGCTGTCATGCATTAAGGCTATCGATCGCAAATGTGCGGTTCCCCGGATACGCGACCGTGCAATCCTTACCACAGAGAGTAAGCAGTATGAGATCGCAAAGGAAACCTATGGCGACCTGATGGACGTCCAGCTTGTAAAAGGGGCCGGGGAATTTGTCGATACTGCAAGAGGCTATTCACACGTGGTGGCAGCGGATGACAAATGTATGATGTTTGACCTGCCCGAGGATATTGATCCTGAGTTCATACCTGATATAAGGAAAGTTGATATGTGGAACATGGTTCCTGAGCTCGAGATCGCATTTTTCGCAAAGAACCTTTCATCCCTGGAAAGTACCATTCTCATGACGCAGATGCTGCGTTCATCAGGGATCAGTTTTCTGGGAGATCTTGAAGATGAAGATCTTGAGTATCTCAAGAGTACCCTTTCACTGATCGACAGCAGCGGGGATGTGAAAGCAGGGTCCGATGATGCTATTGATCGCCTTGTCAGGATCTCTGAACAGGTGGACGAATGTGTTTCAGCGGCAATATCAGATGCCAACTCTACCCTTGATTCATGCCTTGAACAAAGCAAACTTACCCTTAGCGGTCAGGATATGCTGAAGGTCATGAATGGAAAGATGGAGATAAAGGACCTGCTTGAAAAGGAGCTTTATCACTCCTATAATTCCGTTGTAAAGGATGCAAAGCAAAGGATCGCTGGAGAGCTTAGTCTTGAGAAAGCCGAGCTATTGCTCCTGGAATCTTTCTTCTCTGATGAGATCTCGCATCCTCTTGAAGTACAACATGAGCATCTTTATGCCTTTAAGCAGCAGATATCCAATCGGATACAGAGAAAGAAGGTGGAGCACAAACGCAATATTGCGAAGTCTCTTTCCGGTTACCACGACATTGCACAAAAAATGGTACGTGAGGCACTGGATTTCGATGTCGGCTTTTCAATAGGCTGCTTTGCCCGGGAATTCGATCTTCAGATGCCTGAACTGATCGAAGGTTCCGGAATTGCCTTTGAGGATGCCAGTAACCTTTTCATAAAGACAAGACATGGCTCGGTGGTTCCCATCGATTATTCGGTTGGGGGGACGAGCCAGGATCCGGATGGTAATAATAGTCGTGTTGTACTGTTGAGTGGCGTCAATTCCGGTGGAAAGACATCCATGCTTGAGCTTGTGGCACAATGCATAATCCTTGCTCATATGGGATTCCCGACACCTGCAAAGCGCCTGGAGATCGGTCTGACAGAAGGTTTCTACTATTTCGGGAAATCAAAGGGAACACTGGATGCAGGCGCGTTCGAGACAACACTTGTTGATTTCTCGGTGGTTGCTGACGATTCTTCGAAGATCGTGCTTGCAGATGAGCTTGAATCAATCACCGAGCCAGGTGCTTCTGCAAAGATAATCGGGGGTATACTTGAGGTGCTTTCTGAGAATAGCAATAGTATGTCTGTGTTCGTATCCCATCTTGCAGAGCTGATCCTCGAGAATACTGAATGTCCTGTTCGGGTTGATGGAATTGAAGCAAGTGGTCTTGACAGTGATCTCAATCTGGTAGTAGAGAGGACTCCTAGGTACAATTACGTGGCAAAAAGCACTCCTGAGCTCATTGTGGAAAGGCTGTCAAGAAAATCTGATGGTATCGAGCAGGAGTTCTATAACAGGTTAAAAGAAAAGTTCCGGTAAGCCGCTGTTCCTCAGGGCTTACTCGGTATTGATATTTGTTAATTTGACTTCAAAGCACGCCTTTTGTGCTTTTGATACCTTCGCCTTCGATCTTCACTGCACGGCGAAGTGCATAGGCGAAGGCCTTGAAAAGTGTCTCGATCTTGTGGTGATCGTTGAAGCCTGTAACAGTTGCATGCAGGTTCATTTTTGCATTCTCTGTCAGGGATTCAAAGAAATGCTTCACAAGTTGCGTGTTCATCTCACCAACTCTTGGGGAGTCGAACTCAGCGTTCATCACAAGGTAGCTACGGCCACCAAGGTCAAGGACAACGTCTGCCAGGGCTTCATCCATGGGTATGCGTGCTTCGCCGAATCTTGCGATACCGTTCTTATCGCCAACCGCCTGTGCGATGGCCTGTCCCAGGACAATGGCAGTATCCTCAATGAGGTGGTGCTCATCGACGATCAGGTCACCTGTTGCATCGATCTTCAGGTCAAAGCTCCCGTGTCTTGCAAAGGAATTGAGCATGTGGTCAAAGAACCCGATACCGGTATTGATCTCTGCTGAACCCTTGCCGTCAAGGTCAAGTTCCATCCGAATGTCCGTCTCTTTTGTCTTTCGTGCGATCTTTGCATTTCTCATAGTGTTACCCTTGCCGGTCTGTACTTAAATTTCATCAGTGATGGTATTTATTGCTTCCGTCAATGTGAAGTTTTTCTTGTAGAGAGCACTCCCGACCACAACTCCACTTGCACCTGTGTTCTTCAGCGTGATGATGTCATCAAGGGTCGTGACCCCGCCGGATGCGATCACCGGGATATTGACGGCTTTTACGAGGTCTTCGGTAGGTTTAGGATCGACTCCGCTTAAAAGGCCCTCTGTGTCTATGTTGGTGAACAGTATGGTTCCGGCACCTTTCTCTTCGAACATTGATCCCATCTCGACCGCTGTATGTTCGGACTCCTTTGTCCAGCCTTCAATGGAGATCTTTCCGTTCTTGGAATCCAGGGCAACATTGATCCGGTCACTACCGAATTCCCTGGATAGCCTGCTGATAAGTTCAGGGTCTCTCAATGCGGCAGTGCTCAGGATGACCCTGTCCACTCCGATCTCAAGGAGGGTTGCGGCGTCCTCGAAGGAACGTATTCCTCCACCGACCTGTATATATATGCCCTGAGGCTTGCATTTTTCCACAATGTTCCTGATGATGGGTGCATTTGTGCGCGTTCCTTCTATCGCACCGTCAAGGTCGATAAGGTGAAGTGTCTTTGCTCCTTGTGCTACCCAGTCAAGGGCGACTTCCACAGGGTCATCGAGGGAGACCATCTCACTGCCCGGGACACCCTGGACGAGCTGGACGCATTTCCCTCCCTTCATATCAACTGCAGGGATTACTTCAAAGCTCATTATGGTACCTCTTTATGGGATCATTCTCTCAATAGGCACGACCAGTATGTCGAATGCACCTGCTTTTTTGAGACGGTTTATGGTGGCAAATATTATGTCCGCATCGACTACGGCGTGCACTGCCACGATATTCTCTTTGGATTCCACTTTCATCACAGTCGGTCCTGCAAGTCCTGGAAGTTCCTCTTTTACATCATCAAGTTTGTCAGAAGGCACGTTCATCATAAGATATCTCTTCTGCTTTGCGTGAAGGACACTTTCAAGAGCTGTTTTGATGTGCTGGACCTTCTCTTCTGCTTCCGCTGTCTTGTGATTGGCAATGAGGTAGATCGATGAAGTGAATACCTTCTCGATCACCTTCAGATGGTTCATTGCAAGTGTGGTTCCTGAGCTTGAAATATCCACAATGGCATCGGCAATTCCAACATGTGGTGTCATTTCACATGCGCCGCTTACCTTTACCACATCAATGCTAATGCCAAGGTTCTCAAAATAATTGGCTGTGATCACCGGGAACTCAGTTGCCACTCTCATTCCTTCGAGGTCCTGTGGGGATGCGATCTCCGAATCTTCCGGAACGGCCAGCACAAGGTCTGCTCCACCGTATTTCAGGTCAAGCAGCATCTCAACATCGGAATTTGTTTCGGATATGAGATCGAGGCCTGTGATCCCTACGTCTGCGGCACCGTCCTGTACATATTCAGGGATGTCTGCGGCCCTTGCAAAAAGGAACGTTATTTCAGGGTCTGTGGTCTTTGCGAACAGTTTTCTGTTGGAGCCTCCGAGTACCGGAAGGCCTGCTTCTTTGAACAGGTCAACTGTGGGGTCGTGTAATCTTCCTTTGTTAGGTATTGCAATACGTATCATTTGAAGTCCTTCTGAAGAACAAAGATATTTGTGTTCTTTATGATCATTGATTTGTCAAACTTTTTTGGGATTTATGTTCTCAAATACATTTATCCTTTATAAGTATTGCATGGATGAACCGAGTTATTTCTTTCGTTGATTATTTGATGGTTCATTCTATCAAATTATAATACATTCATTCATCCATTCA
>NZ_JBCAUS010000004.1 GCF_038432375.1 Methanococcoides sp. LMO-2 | reverse complement strand
TTAATTCATTCATTCATTCATTCATTCATTCATTCATTCATTCATTCATTCATTCATTCATTCATTCATTCATTCATTCATTCATTCATTCATTCATTCATTCATTCATTCATTCATTCATTCATTTTTGATTGCTCAGTTAATATGTTTCATGTTATAACTATGGGTAATTAAATAAAACTCGTGTAGTAACGATTTTATATAATTTATTCATCTTATAGGCTAATTTCAAAGACCAGTTAATTTATATGGATCCCAATCCTGTTCGTCTTAAACTTATAAAAAGAGGCTAAAAATGATACGAAATATCAAAGTTGAACACCTTCACGAGACCCCCATCGAGAAGCAGGAGATCGAGCTTGTAGAGAGAAAAGGTATTGGTCACCCTGACAGTATCAGTGATGGTCTTGCAGAGGCTGTGAGCCGGGCTCTCTGTAAAGAGTACATCGACAAGTGCGGTACAGTACTCCACCACAACACCGACGAGACCCAGATCGTTGCAGGAAGATCAAAACCTGAGTTTGGTGGCGGAGAGGTAATCAAGCCTATCTACACTCTTCTTGTGGGAAGGGCTACCAAGTCATTCGATGGTATGGAGATCCCTGTTGAGGCAGTAGCTCTTGAAGCTGCACGCGACTATGTGAGGAACACCATTGTTGATATGGACATGGAACGTGACATGATCATTGACTGTAAGCTTGGAACCGGTTCCTCTGACCTCCGGGATGTTTTCCACAGGGACCACGTACCTATGGCAAACGACACATCATTTGGTGTGGGGCATGCTCCTTTCTCAGAACTTGAGCAGATCGTTTATAACACAGAGAGGCAGCTTCTCACAGATCTCAAAAAGAAGAAGATCCCCGGAATCGGTGAGGATATCAAGGTCATGGGTCTTAGGGACAAAGACGATATCTCTCTGACCATCTGCTGTGGTATGGTGGGCAAGCACATCGATGATATGGACCATTACATCAATGCAAAGGAAGAGATGACCGAATACGTCCTTGACCTTGCTACCAAGTACACCGAGAGGAATGTCTATGCTCACCTCAATACCGCAGATGATGTCAAAGGCGGTTGCGAGTGTGTTTTCCTTACTGTTACAGGTACCTCTGCAGAGATGGGTGACGATGGTTCAGTAGGACGTGGAAACCGTTCCAACGGTCTTATTACCCCAAGCAGGCCAATGAGCATGGAAGCGACAAGCGGTAAGAACCCGATCAACCACATTGGTAAGATCTACAACCTGCTTGCAACACAGATGGCAAGAGATGTAGTAAGTGCAGTTGATGAGCTCAGCGATGTTCATGTCAAGCTTCTCTCTCAGATCGGTCAGCCTATTGACCAGCCACTGGTAGCAAATGCTCAGATCATTCCTGAAGAGGGTGCAAACTTCGCTAGCATAAGGTCCGAGGCAGAAGTTGTGATCGACGACTGGCTTGAGAACATCACAAAGATCACTGATATGGTCGTCAAAGGTGAGCTTGATACCTTCTGAGAAGGATCTGGCCATTAATATCAGTACTTTATAGGCGGGCAGTTGAAGGGAATTGTTTCTTCAACTGTTATTTCTTTTTATTTTTGTATCTGATTGTCTTTTCTTTTTTATACCTTGGTAAACTTCCTGTAGTTTTCACTATGGCAAATTCCTGTTATTTGACCTGATTATCTCCGAACGGCGAAAAGAATAAGTATTATTATGCCTATGGAGGGGTTGCATCTCACGTTGGTGGGGTGTAAGGATGCTGTATTTAGCGAGTGACCCGCCTTAACTCAGTGGTAGAGTGCGCGGCTGTAGTATGGTTCATGCGACTTGTCGCACATACCGCGCAGGCACCGCGATGTCCCCGGTTCGAGTCTGGGAGGCGGGATCAAACATCCTATAAGCTCAAAAAGCTTATATAGGTGGATGAGTATTAGGGTGTGCTCATAACAGCAATCAATCGCAATGTCCGAATAGTGTAGAGGCCTATCATGGAGCCCTGTCGAGGCTCCGACCCGGGTTCGAATCCCGGTTCGGGCGTACAAATTTACCGGCATATTTCTGCCGGTAAAAATTTCTAATTTTTACAAATATTTATCAACTTTGAGCTAATATGCACAATTCCAATTCGTCTTATAGCAGTTTCCCAAATGCGTATTCGTTGATTGTTTTCTGCTTTAAATAGAAAGCTTAATGTAGTATGAATATTTCTTGGGTAACATTAATATATTGGTAAAAAGTACGCGTACTTCCGATTGTATTGTGAAAGTGATCTAATGGCATACAAAATAATAGAGAAACGTCAGTTGGTGCCTGATGTGCACCTGATGAACATCGAGGCTCCTGATGTGGCTGCGGCTGCAAAGCCCGGTCAGTTCATTATTCTTCGTATTGATGAAGAGGGCGAAAGGATCCCTCTGACAATTGCAGATTATGATGTGGATAAGGGTTTTGTCACTATTATCTTCCAGGAAATGGGTAAAACGACAAAACAGCTTGCTAAAATGGCTTCAGGCGATGAGCTTCAGGATTTCGTAGGTCCTCTGGGCAAAGCATCCGAGATCGAAAAGATCGGCACCGTTGTGCTTGTCGGTGGCGGAGTTGGTATTGCTCCTATTTATCCTCAGGCAAAGGCATACCGTGAGATCGGCAACAAGGTGATCTCCATAATTGGCGCACGCAGCGAGAACCTGCTTATTCTTGAAGATGAAATGAAGGCTGCAAGCGATGAAGTTCTTGTGGCTACGGACGATGGTTCCAAAGGTCACCACGGTTTTGTCACAGACCTTGTCAAGGAACTTCTTGATGGTGATGAGAAGATCGACAGGGTCGTTGCCATTGGTCCTCCTATTATGATGCGCGCAGTTGCAGGTGTTACTGATCCTTATGATGTTGAGACCATTGTGAGCCTCAATCCTATCATGGTGGATGGAACCGGTATGTGCGGTGGATGCCGCGTTAATATTGGCGGTGAGACTAAATTCGCATGTGTTGACGGGCCTGAGTTCAATGCAAAGGACGTTGACTTTAATCTCCTCATGAGCCGCTTGTCATTGTATCGCAAAGAGGAAATGGATGCTCTTGAGGGTTCCAAAAAAGGCTGCGGGGATGAGTGCAAATGTCAATAACACAGGAAATGCCAGAACAGCCTGCTGAAGTACGTATCCACAACTTCGAAGAGGTTGCATTAGGCTACACCGAAGAACAGGCAATCCTTGAGGCAGAACGCTGTCTTGAGTGCAAGAAACCAAAGTGTGTGGAAGGCTGCCCTGTTAACATCGATATCCCTGGCTTTATCTCCAGTATGAAAGAAGGCAATTTTGGCGAAGCTATTGATGTTATAAAGCGAACGAACACCCTTCCTGCAGTGTGCGGACGTGTCTGCCCACAGGAAGAGCAATGTGAACAACTCTGTATCCTCGGCAAGAAGAGCGAACCGATCTCCATTGGCCGTCTCGAAAGGTTCTGTGCGGACCGTGAGCGTGAGGCAGGTGTCAAGGACCCTGTAGTTGCCGAGCCAACCGGGAAGAAAGTTGCTATCGTAGGTACCGGTCCTGCCGGACTTACTGCAGCATCAGATCTTGCAAAGGCAGGTCATTCTGTCACAATGTTCGAGGCTTTGCATGAAGCAGGCGGTGTACTGATCTACGGTATCCCTGAGTTCAGGCTTCCAAAGGCTATCGTGAAGGAAGAGGTCGAATACATCATGAAGCTGGGAGCAGAGCTCAAAGTGGGCTATGTGATTGGCCGCATAAAGACCCTTGATCAGCTTGAGAAAGAGTTCGACGCAGTTTTCCTCGGAACAGGTGCAGGTCTTCCAAAGTTCATGGGAATAGAGGGAGAGAACCTCAATGGTGTCTACTCCGCGAACGAGTTCCTGACCCGTGTGAACCTTATGAAGGCATATCGCTTCCCTGAGTACGACACTCCTATCAAGCGAGGCAGCAATGTCATCGTAGTTGGTGGGGGTAATGTCGCAATGGATGCTGCACGCAGTGCCTTAAGGCTTGGTGCAGATGAGGTAAGCATTGTCTACAGGCGCAGTGACGAGGAACTTCCTGCAAGGCGTGAGGAGATCGAGCACGCAAAGGAAGAAGGTATTGTCTTCCGCCTCCTGACAAATCCTGTCCGCATCCTTGAAGGCGAGAACATGGCCGTCAATGGTGTGGAATGCATAAAGATGGAGCTTGGCGAGCCTGATGATTCAGGACGCAGGCGACCAGTAGCAGTTGAAGGTTCCGAGCATGTTATTGATGCTGACATTGTCATCATGGCTATCGGTACTTCACCTAACCCGATCATCTTCGATGGTTCAAAAGGTCTCGAAGTCACTCCATGGGGAACCATAGTGGTGAACGAGGCAGGTATGACATCCCTTGAAGGCGTTTGCGCAGGTGGGGATGCTGTGACCGGCGCGGCTACGGTCATCAGTGCAATGGGTGCAGGTAAACAGGCTGCAGAGACCATTAACGATTACCTTTCAAAATAAAGGCAATTTTCGAGCAGGTCATAGTGACCTGCATTCTCTCTTTTTCATTTTGTTCATATTTTTCATATTTCATCATGGCGTGTTTTTGTCACGGAAGTATTTATGAACACCAACCCCTATTTTTATGACAATGCACTTAAAAAAGGCCGACTCTCAAATGCATAAAGCCCCTTCCCAAAAAAACAAAAAGAATACAAGAGGCAGTAAAAAAACCTTCAGGAAACCTGCAGGTGATAAACATCCTGTGATATTCTGGTGCAAGGAATGTAATGTACCTCTTATTAAAGCGGAATGTGGGTCTTGTGGTGGAGATGTGCTTGAAGTGAAACTCTCAGGCACCGGTGACATCCGTTTTTGCTCTCCCTACGAACGTGAAGTGCTCGGAGATCTGCTTCTGTCCGAATATGGCTGTGACCCTATTGGTCTGCATATGGTCCTTTTGAACAAGATCCCTGGTGATGATAAGACCGATGAGGTGATCGTTGACGGGCTGAAAGTTGGCGTGCTGCTCTATGATATGTATCGGATGGCCCATCGTTTCGAGCCATCTGAAATTGGTGCACAGTTACTTCATGCACTTATCGATAGCAAGACAGTTGTCCTGAAAAAAGCAGGTGCTCACCTCAATGGTAAGAAAGTGAAGGCCGGGTTCCTGGAAAGCTTTAGTGTCGATATCAAAAAAGGGGACCCTGTAATTGTGGTCTCCGGTAAGCTTGTGGGATCCGGGATCGCTTTATGCGACAGTGATGAGATGGGTCGTACTGAGGGTCCGGTCGTCAGGGTCCGAAAGGTCATGGGCGATAGCATGGCATTGAATGCGAAGGTCTCCTCGATGGACGATGTTGTAAATGCCAACCTGCCTCATCTCAGGCAGATTGGGAAGAATGCAATGAACACCATCAAGGGTATTGCAAATCAGAAAGAATATCGCAATCTTCCGGTGCATGTTTCTTTTAGTGGTGGGAAGGACAGTCTTGTGGTCCTGGACCTTACATTGAGTGCCCTTAAGAACAGGGATGTAAGTGCCTTTTTCCTGAACACCGGGATCGAGTTCCCGGAAACAGTGGATTTTGTGCATGAATATTGTGAAAAGCGTGGTATCGAACTTACCGAAGCAAAGGCAGGAAATGCCTTCTGGGATAATGTTGAGAGTTTTGGTCCGCCTGCAAAGGATTTCCGCTGGTGCTGCAAGGTCTGCAAACTTGCCCCTGCGGGAAGCGTGATCGACCGTTGTACTCAAGACGGTGGAGTATGCCTGACCATAGATGGCAAGCGCAGATATGAGTCCTTTTCAAGGGCTAACATCGCTGCCAGCGAGAAAAATCCCTTTGTTCCTGATCAGCTGAACATCTTCCCTATACGCGACTGGCGTGCCATCGAGGTGTGGCTTTACATACACTGGCGTGGTCTGGAGTACAATCCTCTCTACGACAGGGGCTTTGAGCGTGTGGGTTGCTATCTCTGCCCTGCGGAACTCTCTGCAGAGTATGAGAGGTTACGTGAGATCCATCCTGATATGTACGAAAGGTGGAACGACTATCTCCTGAAGTGGGCACGTTCCCGTGGTCTCTCGGATGAATATGTGAAGCACGGCCTGTGGCGCTGGAAGGAGTTGCCTCCCAAGATGGTAATTCTTGCTAAGGAGCTTGGAATTGATACCGAACAGGTCAGTGTCGATGAGGATTTTGCTATCGTCCTTACCTCAGGTTTCTCTCCCTGCAGGGAAGGTGGCTATACCGTTGAAGCGAATGTTAGTGGAGTACTTTTAAGCGAAGCTGCTGCAGTGATGAACATACTGGGGGCGACTGTTTTTTCAGAGGATCTGGGAATGCTGCTTGTCAGGACGGGTGCGGATTCGGTAAAATTCTTCTCCTCAGGCAGCCTTAAGGTCACTGCAGGGTCAGAAGGCGATGCCCGGGAACTTCTCAAAAGGACCGCAGAACAACTGATGCGCGTTAACAAGTGCACAGAATGCGGTATCTGCCTGAAGGTCTGCCCTGTGAATGCGATCACTCTCGGGTCTGAAAAAGGGAAGTTGTACATAAGCGATGAATGCATACGCTGTGGCAGGTGTACTGAAGCATGTGTTGTCCTGAAATATTCGGACAGGCTTCTTTCAGATGTCCTTGATCTAAGCAGTAAAGCTACAAGAAGTTCTTTTGAGTGAATTATTAATAGTGTGTCACAGTTATATTATATGCTTAATAATATTATTATTCGTTAAAATTACTGTATGTGTGTTCGATGGTCACGGATATATCTAATGAGCTGTCCCGGCAGATAGGTTCCAGATGGAAGGTTCTCGTAATCATAGCTCTGGTCATACTCTTTTCCACATTCGTCTACATTTTACTGCCACTTGCTGACGGGATTATGCTGGGCCTTGTTTTTGCGTATATTGCACGCCCTATCTATAAGGTACTGCAAAGGAAACGCCATATAGGTGCTTTCGTAGCCACTATGTTCATTGTGGCACCTATTGTCCTTATACTTGGTATGGGTATCATTGAGATTGCCAACCAGATCATCTGGGTAACTGAGAACCAGTCTCTTGTGGTTGAGTCCTTATTCGATTTCGTACGTAGTCTGAATATTCCTCAGGAATACTATGTGCAGATACAGCAGACAATATGGGATTCATCCCTCTCTATACTGCCTCTGCTTGGTAACCTTGTGTTCGTTTCCTATGCCCGCGGTATCGCGATGTTCGTGATAAATCTCCTGGTAGCTATCTTTGTATGCTATTTCCTTCTTGCAGACGGCGATGCTCTTTATCGTTCACTCATCAGGGTAGTTCCGGATGGGAACCAGTCTGTTGTCAAAAGGTACATTCACCATATGGATGTGATATTGGGCGGGGTTTTCATCGGCAATGCATATGCTGCACTTTCGGTAAGTACGCTTTCAGTGATCGTGTTCACTGCCTTTGGACTCTCACATGTTCTTGCGCTGGCCACACTCATCTTTATTGCATCTGCAATACCCATGTTTGCCGGGTACATGGTACTGGTGGTTCTTTCCATTATACGCTATTTCAGTCTTGGGCTGGAAAGTGCTGTGGTGTTCTTTGTTGTATGTTCGATCATCATCTACGTGCCACCGGAGCTTTTCCTGCGTCCGTATCTTGCAAGCGTGAAGTCGCACATTCATCCATTCCTTATTTTCCTTGCATTCCTTGGGGGTGCTTTCGTTGGTGGTATCGCCGGGTTCTTTGCAGCACCGATACTTCTGGGTTCCCTGGTAGCGGCCTATAAGGTATATGTGGAAAACCTGGAACAAGCCGAGGCTGAGCAAGTGGAAGCAGCGCAGTCTGCAGAAGAATAAATCCTTTTGTCAAGTTCAGGCCTGGTTCAGGAACGTTTAGCTGAAAAAGGTTAATAAGGATTGGTTTAATTAAAGCACAGGATTATTTAACCGGTGAGATCATGCAGTTATTACTTATCCATTCTGATTACATTGAATATGAGGTAAAAAAGAGCACCCCTGTTGCTGAAAAGATAGAAGATTCCTTCAAGCAGGGACGCCTTGAGGAAGCACTTACGGCATTCATGGCTGTGGAGAGCTTTGATGAGGCTGACCCGCAGCAGGTGGTAAAGCAGGCAGTTGCTGAAATTGAGAAGGTTGCTACTCAGGTGAAGGCCGAAAGTGTGATGCTTTATCCTTATGCACACTTAAGCTCCGACCTCTCATCTCCTAAGGTCGCAGTGTCCGTACTCAAGAGCATTGAGAAAGAGCTGACAGGAAAGTACAATGTTATGAGGGCACCGTTTGGCTGGTACAAGGCGTTCAGCATCAGCTGTAAAGGTCATCCTCTCTCAGAGCTTTCACGTACCATCAGGCCGGAAGGATCGGCTTCCTGCGGTGAAGCAGTGGTGGTCGAAGAGAAGAAAGGGGAAGTGGTCTCAGAAGCACTTAAAGCAGAGGATACTGCAAAGTCCTACTGGCGCATCCTTACTC
The DNA here is from genome assembly GCF_038432375.1 of Methanococcoides sp. LMO-2. Taxonomy (NCBI): domain Archaea; kingdom Methanobacteriati; phylum Methanobacteriota; class Methanomicrobia; order Methanosarcinales; family Methanosarcinaceae; genus Methanococcoides; species Methanococcoides cohabitans. The sequence continues at coordinate 44,475 of NZ_JBCAUS010000004.1, read as the reverse complement.
CTGATGGTGAGCTTCATGATGCGGAAAGTTTTGATTTTACCGGATATGATAATCTCAGGAAGTTCGTGGATTATGAGATCACCAAGAACAGGAACATCGATAAGGCACCACCTCATGTGGAACTGATGCGCAGGCTTGAGATCGCGGACTATGAGCCAGGTTCTGATTCAGGTAACATGCGCTATTATCCTAAGGGAAGGCTGATGAAGTCCCTTCTCGAGAACTTCGTTATCGATGAGTCTACAAAGATGGGTGCAATGGAGGTTGAGACTCCTCTGATGTATGATATGAACCATCCTACATTGAAGAAGTATCTAGACAGGTTCCCTGCACGCCAGTATTCTATTGAGTCAGATAAACGTCACATGTTCCTCAGGTTCGCTGCCTGTTTCGGTCAGTTCCTGATGAACCATGACATGACCATCTCATACAGGCATCTTCCTCTCAAGATGATCGAGATGACCAGGTACAGTTTCAGGAAAGAACAGCGTGGTGAGCTTGTTGGTCTTAGAAGGCTGCGTGCTTTCACAATGCCGGATATGCACACCCTGTGTCCTGACATGGAAGGTTCTGTTTCCCAGTTTGGTGAGCAATACAGTATGTGCATCAACACGCTGGACAAGATCGGTATCGACGTAAGTGACTTTGAGGTCGCTATTCGCTTTACACGCGACTTCTATGAGGGCAACACTGACTTCATCACAGATCTTGCAAAGAAGGTCAACAAGCCTGTCCTTGTGGAGATGTGGGATACAAGGTTCTTCTATTTCGTCCTTAAGTTCGAGTTCAATTTCGTGGATGCCATAGCAAAGGCAAGTGCGTTGTCCACCGTTCAGATCGATGTGGAGAATGCTGAGCGCTATGACATCAATTACATTGATTCAAATGGTGACACAAAGCGTCCGGTTCTGCTTCACTGCTCCCCTAGCGGAGCGATCGAGAGGTGTATCTATGCTCTACTTGAAAAGGCAGCAATGGATGCAGAGGCTGGCAAGGTTCCGAACCTTCCTGTATGGCTTTCTCCAACACAGGTCCGTGTGATCCCTATTGCAGAGAGGCATATGGAGTTTGCCAACAAGGTTGCAGATGCTCTTCAGGTCCGTGTGGACATTGATGACCGTGAGGAAACTGTTGGTAAGAAGATCCGTGATGCAGGTCGTGAATGGGTCCCATACGTAGCAGTTATTGGAGATTCCGAGGTGGAAAGCGGTAAGGTTAATGTTACCATTCGTGCCGAATCCGAGCCAAAGAAGCCAAAGAAAGTGGAAATGGCTGCTGAGGAACTCAATGAGCGTGTCCTGTCCGAGATCGGAGACATGCCGTACCGTAGCTTACCTCTTGCAAAGTTGCTTTCAATGAGGCCAAAGTTCCTCTAAAAAAGTTAGCAACAAAGTTTGGTAATAGATGATTGCTTAGTAACAGAAGTGAACTCATGTCCGGAAATAATGATGATACCTGTGCGGAGATCTATGTCTCCGGCAGGGTTCAGGGTGTATACTTCAGGGGTTTTACCCAAAAAGTGGCGTCAGGGCTTGGTCTGGTTGGCTATGCCCAAAATCTTCCGGACGGGCGCGTGAAGGTCATTGCACAGGGGAAAAAGGCTCTGATATCCGAGTTGCTTGACAACCTGCGAATAGGGCCTGAACTTTCAAATGTCGAGGATGTCGATTTCAAATGGATCGATCCTTCTGATGAGTTCACTGAATTCTTTATCAAAAGATGAATTGCCGTTGATAGTTCTGCAGTTTCTGTAACAATCTGCAGTTTCTAAATTTTCTCTACAGCTAACTCTATAGTTGAAACTTTCTGAATACTATTGCCTGACCTTATTCGACCACTTTTACCACTTTAATAATGGTTGACTTTAGTGACTGACCTCTTCGAATATCTCGTATTCGGTTTCAGCCAGTTTCTTTTCGATTTCTTCTATGTCAAGTATTTCTTTTAGTTCTGCCAGGCAGTCCATGCAAATGTGGGTGTGTCCGACAATACGACCTTCTGCGACCTCTTCCCCATATTCGCCTTCAACCCCTGCTTCTGCACAAACTTTTCCACAAAAGATGCATCCCATGTTCTACCACTCCTTGATGGATCTGTCACCCCTTCCATCTGTATAAAGTTTAATTAATGTCTATATATAACGTTATCGATGTATGTGGTGAGCGTTTTTATTTTCATGGAATGGTTATTTAGGTTTGAGTTTCAATATCATTCCTTAATGTCAGTACATGAGCAAAGTGGAAATGTTTCGGGGAAAATGTCCGGACTCAAGGCACCTTTCTTTGTATACCAAAAAAAGCTTGAAATGGTCGAGGACCTTCTAAATGAGCTCCTTGAATGTTCCAATAATGGTGATATTATTATTGTTGAAGGGAAGAGGGACATCATCTCTTTGAGAAAATTAGGTTTCTCCGGGGATATTGAGCTTGCAACCCATCGTCCTCTTACAGAGCTTACATCAAAGGTCGTTGATAGTGGCAAAAGGGCAATAATTCTGACTGACTGGGATCGTCGTGGTGATCTTCTGGCTTCAAAGATATCAGAGGATCTCAGGTATTTTGATGTTGATGTTGATATGTATGTCCGTGAACGCTTGAGTTCAATGGTAAAAAAAGAGATCAAAGATGTGGAGAGCCTCCATTCCTATGTAACGAAATTGAGGAAGCTCGCAGGTAATCCACATCAGGCGGTATAAGCGGATTGTTCTGAAATGTTGTATGCAGAGTCAATGGAGGTTGTTCTTCCGCATTTCTGACAATAGTACATGGCGTTATCGCCAATCCGCATTATTTTCAGGTCTACATCACACATGTGACATTTCATGGTAATATTTGCCACAGGATCTCCTCACTCGAGAATTGTTATCGAGTCAAGCCTTGCAGTCCCTGCTTCTGTCCAGTATTTGCAGACATTGCAAACCTGTATGTTTTCCCCTTTCATTTCCAGCCTTGAGCTACATTTTGGACACTTGTGTAATGTTTTCATACTACTTTTCCCCTTTTTGAATATGTTTTGCATTGCGGGGATATGGCTACAATGATAAGCATAAGTGTGTGTGAGTTTCCCACTCCCCAAACACGCTCATATCCCCACATGATGTCGATATTGACATTGTGGCCCCCCATTCTTTGACGGGACAGTAAACCTATATAGATAACTCATGAATATTTATACTTTTCTATGGCCTGGCAATTTTGGTTACTTTTGCCTTTACCAAATAGCTTAAAAAAGATGTATGAATACTATGCTCCATGTATGATGTGGTCATTGTAAGGTATGGTGAACTGGCTCTCAAGAGTCAGGGTGTCAGGAACCTGTACGAAAGGATACTGGTCCGCAATATTGAAGCCATGCTGAAGCAGGAAAATGTATCGTTCTCAAGGGTCTATCGGGAATGGGGGCGAATTTTCATAGAGTCTGATGATCCTGATGCTGCAAAGGCAGCAGCAGATGTCTTTGGGGTTGTGTCCACATCTTCCGCTATAATGGTCGAAGCCGATGTTGATGTTGCTGCAAATGTATGTGCTGATATTGGTGCCGATCTAATCAAAGATGGTGAATCATTTGGCATCCGTGCACGCCGGTCAGGTAAAACCGGTCTCTCTTCCACGGACATTGGTCGTCTTTGTGGGGATGCAGTGTGGCAACGTCTGGAATCTCTTGGAAGGACTCCGAAAGTAGATCTTTCAGATCCGGATCATGAGATCTTCGTTGAGATGAGGCAGAACCGGGCATATGTATTCACTGATACTGTGAAAGGCGTTGGAGGATTGCCTCTCGGGACGCAGGGCAAGATGATCGTATTGATGTCCGGTGGCATTGATTCTCCGGTCGCAGCCTGGCTCATGATGAGGCGTGGTGTAAAGATCATTCCTGTTTATGCCAACAATGCACCGTTCTCCGATGACAGGGCTCTTGACAGGGCGGTGAAATGTGTGGAAGTCTTACAGAGGTGGTCTCCTGCAGATCCTATCAAGATGTACGATGTTCCTCATGGAAGCAACCTTGATACCTTCCTTACTCTCTGTAATAAAAAGAATACCTGCCTTCTCTGCAAGCGTACCATGTATCGCATGGCATACGAGATCATGAAAAAAGAAGGTGCTGATGGTATTATTACCGGTTCTTCCATCGGTCAGGTAGCTTCACAGACAGCCCCTAATATGCATGCTGAGATATATGGACTTGGAATTCCATTGTATCATCCATTGATCGGACTTGACAAGACCGAGATCATAGATCTTGCAAGGCGTATTGGTACCTATGATATTTCTATTATGCCAACATCCGGATGTGGTGCGGTTCCTGATCACCCCGAGATCAACGCAAAGTTTGATCTGATAGTAAGGGAAGAAGAAAAGCTTGATATTGAGGATATGGTGCAGGAAGCTGTTACGAATGCAAAGTCCTTCTTTGTAAAGGAGAAGTGATTAATTAGGGGGACGATTTCGGATCTCCCTCCTATCTATTTACTCGTACAAAGTTACTAAGTATCTAGCTAACGTCTCCATTCCTTCTATCCTTTACTTTTCTTGCTTCGCATTTTCTTATGTTTATAAAGCTCCCATGAGTTCATGACTACGATCATCTGGCTATGATCGTATCAAAAATAGCTGTTAACGCAGAAATGGTATGCATTCTCTGGATGGACTCGGCGGGATTTGAACCCGCGGCCTTTACGTTGCGAACGTAACGATCTCCCCCTGATCTACGAGCCCGTACTAATATCTAAAGTGGTTACTAGGATATTAAGATAATTAAAAGAAAAGAAAAAAGTGAAAAAAGGTTTTGTATGATTATACAGGTCTGCCCAGATCGGTAACCTGTACACTCTCTACGCCAGGAACTGCTGCAAAAGCCTCTTCAACAGACTCGGTGCCGCCTTCAAGGTCGCCTACAAGGACTACCATCTTAAGTGCTTTCAGACCGAATGCAACAGGCTCGATCTCTGATCCGTAGACGGATGAGCCTTCTGGCAGTGCTGCTTCGAGTTTGTTCTTCAGGTCATCCAGATCTGTGTCAACGCCCTCTGGCATTATCTTCATTGTTGCTGCTACTTCTCCCATGCTTATTCCTCAGGGTCCTACAAAGCCGCATTTAGGGCACTTGTATGGGTTGCTCTGTTGTCTGCACTTGGTACATCTTCCGAGCTCGGTGTCGCATGACGGGCAAGGGAATCTTGTGAATCCCGTCTCGACAAGGCGAACTCCACATGATGTGCATTGTTCAACTTTTGCCATTATAATTCTCCTTTTGATTCTGTAAATGCGTATAATGCTTGAACGAAACGCTTCGTATCGCGATAAGCTATAACGGTTTCAGTACATACTCGGTATATAATTTAAATATTCCCCTTGATGTGCGTTCCCTTTACAGGCTTTCTTTCGATAGCAGCAACGACCCTTTCCGGGTAAGTTCCGTTTATTATGGTACAGTCCATGCGATAGGTGTCCAGTATTTTCGGCAGTATGCGGTCCGTACACGTTTCTCCCATGATCTCTAGTTCCCGGGCAGAGATCTCTTCTATCAGTTCATCTCCGTTCAGGACACCATTAACATCGGTAGCCTTGACAAGCATGGCACCAATTCGTTGTGCTACCCAGGCGGCAATTGTGTCTGAGGTAACGTCCCATGAATGTTCAAGCTCATCAGTGTCCTTGAGAAGCCGGTATGGAAGCAGGATGGAAACTCCGTCCGGAATTTGCTCCGTATCATCTATCAAGGGAAGGTCGGTCCTGTCATTGAGAAGGTATGCGTATTGCTCCATTGCAGTAATTGCCATCCAGTGGGAAGCCTCATCACTTAGTGAATATGTCCTGCCAGCCTCTCTGATGGCATTGGCAAAGATCCCTCCTCCCGGCACAACGACTATCTTCACTTTTCTTTCCCTGTCGTTGAAGTGAGATGATACTGCATTAAGCAGGGTGTCTGCCTGCTTCATCAGGCTGCCGCCTATCTTCAGGACCACTTTCATTCTTACCTTCTGTCTGTTATGATGATCCGTAGATCTTAACGCATGTTCTCTTCTTCAAGCAGTTTTGCTGCAGCATAGGCAGGGAAGACCTTTGAGATCTCTGCTCCCCACTTGTCGGATGTGGAGAAACAATCAAGTCCGAGGCGCATTGCAGCTTCTTCTATCATGAACTCTCCCAGTCCGGCTGAGACAATGGTGTCAAGCCTGTTCTTCTCTGTAACAGCGGATATTGCTTCACAGAGCAGGGATATCTGTTTTTCTTTAACATCTCTTGCTATCATGAGGATGTCTTCTTCGGAGATCTCTGCAAGATCTGCACAGACGACACGTGCAAGCCTTCGCATACAGTTGATCCTGTCCTTTCCGGCACCATCAGCTGTCTCACATGTGAACAGTTCACTGTCGATGTCACCAAGTAGCATATATGCATCGGCAGTGGTGGCAAAGAGCTCGGATGAGACTCTGCATGTTCCTTCTTTCAGCTCGACTGTCCTGAGCAGCGCTGCAAGGTTCGTGCGCAGGGTTCCTGCATATACCAGCTCGCTTCGAAGCAGCCTGGAAAAGTCGGTATATCCTGCCACATGTTTGCTGTTCTTGATGGGGATTATATCACTGGTGGTGCTGCCCACGTCCACGAAGATACAATCACCAACCTCTTTACCGATAAGGCGTGCAGATGCAGCCCAGTTGGCGGCAGCAAGGTCTCTTGTCTTAAGGGTGCTGTCCTGGAAATGTCCGCTGTTGTTCACATATTTTATCTCGCAATCGAAAGCGTTGTTAACAGCATCCATGATGAAGCTGATCCCCTCGTCCTTGTCAGCAAAACAGTCTGCAAGTTCTCCTGTCATCACGACGGCCAGTCCATCTGGGTCCAGCCTTTCTGCCAGTTCTTTAAGGGCCGATGGGAGTGTTGTGTCCTTCCATAAGGGTATGTAGAGGAGTTCCTTGATCTCCCCGTCAGATGAAGCAACTTTTGTATTGGCTCCGCCAATATCTATTCCTATATATCTCATATCAATTCCTCTTTGGTGAATGAGTAATTCCCTGTAATATTTACCTGTGGGAGTGTTTCTCCGAGTGCATTTGCGATCAATAGTTCCGCTATTTCCCTGTCCATTATCTTTGTGATCCCTACAAGGGATGTTGTAGGCCTTGGGTTTATGTCTATAACATATGGCCTGTCTCCCAGCACGATATCCACTCCTGTGTAACCATTGCATTCAAGCATGCGGGTGGCCTCTATGGCTGTTTCGTACAGCTCCTGCTTCCGGTCGGTAGGATATGGTGTCGTGCATCCGCAGTACTCCACAGATGAGTCGTCTTTATCGGGGTCTATGTCTATCATCTGCTTGTTAACTGTTAAAGGGAGTGTTTCTTTTCCGCATATGAGGCTTACACTGAGGTGTTCACCTTCAATGTACTCTGTTGCTATCTGTTCTTCTTTAAGTATAGGGTCGTGGGCTACGAATGTATCTTCAGATGCGCATCCGTTCCTTGGCTTTATGACCCAGCGCTTCCCCTCCGGAATTGACTGGTCAGAAGAATATGTCTCAGGGACTGGTACGGATGTATTTTCCAGTTTTCTCGTGCATTCCAGTTTGTCCGAGCAAATGGCCACGCAATCGGAAGTGCAGCCCAGGTTCAGTGTGTTGTCATCTATTATGGCCGTGATCTCAGCCAGTAGTTCCTCAGGTGCTATCACAAGGGCGGCATCGCAGTCCTTTGCCTGCTTTTCCAGGATCTCTTTGATATCCTCTTCAGTTGAAGCAACCGGGCTTCCATGTTCAATGGTGGGCCCTGCTGAAGTGTATGTGACCTCATGTCCAAGGCGCGAAAAGCTTGAAGCCAGTGTGTGGAGCATCGCCCTACCTTCTATGAGGTAGGTCCCACCCATACCGGTGCTGACTGCGTATTCGGAAAGAAGTATTTTCATGTAAGGTGAGATTCTATCATCTTATTTGTTATTTACTGTGCTTTCCTATGACTTCCGGTGGTCTCTTATGGTCTTCTTCTTCTACTTCTCTTCCTTTTCTTCTCTCTCTTCATCTTTGTTCGATAAGTATGTCCAACAATTATTATTTATATAAGCAATACAAATTACAATTCGAGGGATATAAAGGTGAATGCGGATATTTCAGATAATCCATTTTTGCAGGCACTTGCTGTTTCAGGGACAATGTCCATTTTCATGATAGGTATGGCCCTTGGGGTTATGAACATCATGTCTACCGGTATCAGTCCGATGCCTTCTTCCGTGATATTGCTGATCTTCGCTGTGGTGTTCATAGTGGGTTCAGTCTTCTTTGAGAAGAGGGGTGCTGACCAGATAGGTGCGCTCATTGGCGGTTGTATTGTTTCGCTTGCGGCTACCATCTCCATCTTTTCGTTCTTTGGTGGCATTGATTTTGTCCTCAAGGATGGGCTCAGCCTATTGGGATGGGACCGTTTGGTATCAGCACTTGCTATCTGTATGATAGCCAGTATGTTGCTTGTCAAGTTGCTTTCGTACAAGATGCAGGCAGAATATGCCTGATCAGTTTTGATCAAAGACGTTTATTGATGCTTGTTTTTGATCTTTCTCTTTTTAGTTTCATCTACCTGCAAAACAGAAAAGTATTTATAGAACTACAAACAATCACATGCTGTTATAATATACCGCTGATAAATTATGGCGGAGTCGTGATCAATGGCAGGTAAATCTGGAAAGAAATGCAAAACTAAAGACGAGAAGGATTCGTGCGCTTGCTGTGGCGGTGAAAATGTGCCGGAAAACCTTAAAGGTGAAGGTCCCGAAGGCAACAATGCTGCTACATCTGCGGATTCTGAGATCATGGAACTTAAAGAGCAATTGATCCGCCAGAGGGCTGAGTTCGAGAACTTCAGGAAACGAAGCATTCGTGAGAAAGAGGAGTTCCGCAAGTTCGCTCTTGAGAATATGATGGTGGAAATGCTTGAAGTATATGATAATTTTGAGCGCGCTCTTGAATCTGCTAAAAAGACAGACGATGTAAAGTCGGTTATTGAGGGCGTTGAGATGGTGTTCAGGCAATTCATCTCTATCCTTGAGAGAGAAGGCCTGAAAAAGATCGATTGCGTTGGTAAGGAATTCGATCCGCATCTCCACGAGGCAATGATGCACGTCCAGACCACGGAACATCCTGACCACCATGTTGTTGATGTGTGCAAGCCCGGTTATGAGTTAAACTCAAAGGTCATACGTCATGCAATGGTAACAATTGCAGATAATCCGGATGAGAACTGACATTAATATTACAGGAATCAACCTGCATAATATTGTAAAGAGAACAAAATTTCTGTTAATTACTTAATAATCAAAGACAAGTGAGGTATTATCATGGGAAAGATACTAGGTATTGATCTTGGAACTACGAATTCATGTATGGCTGTCATCGAAGGTGGAAAACCTACTGTTGTACCTAATGCGGAAGGCGGAAGGACAACTCCTTCAGTGGTCGGATTCTCAAAGAAGGGAGAAAAACTTGTAGGACAGGTCGCAAAGAGGCAGATGATCGCCAACCCTGATAACAGTGTTAGCTCAATTAAGCGCCACATCGGTGAAGGGGATTACAAGGTAAACCTGAACGACAAGGATTACACTCCTCAGGAAGTTTCTTCAATGATACTTCGCAAGCTCAAGGACGATGCTGAAGCATACCTTGGTGAGTCCATCACACAGGCTGTTATCACTGTGCCTGCTTATTTCAACGATTCCCAGAGGCAGGCAACCAAGGATGCAGGTACAATTGCCGGACTTGAGGTAATGAGGATCATCAATGAGCCTACCGCAGCATCCCTTGCATATGGTCTCGACAAAGAGGAAGGCGACCACAAGATCCTTGTATACGATCTTGGTGGCGGTACTTTCGATGTATCCGTTCTGGAGCTTGGAGATGGTATCTTTGAGGTACTTTCCACAAGTGGAGACACCCACCTTGGTGGTGATGACTTTGATCACAGGATCACAGAGCATCTCATCGAGGAGTTCAAGAAGGCTGAGGGTATCGACCTTTCAAATGACAAGGCTGCACTCCAGCGTCTGAGCGATGCTGCTGAGAAGGCAAAGATCGAGCTTTCCGGTGTAACTTCCACCAACGTGAACCTGCCTTTCATTACAGCAGATTCCAACGGCCAGCCAAAACACATTGATATCGATGTTACAAGAGCGCAGTTCGAGAAGATGACCGAAGACCTTGTGGAAAAGACACTTGTTTCCATGAAGCAGGCACTCAGTGATGCAAAGGTCACTCCAAAGGACATCGACAGGGTACTTCTTATCGGTGGTTCCACAAGGATACCAGCAGTGTACGATGTTGTTAAGAACTTCATCGGAAAGGACCCATACAAGAACATCAACCCTGACGAAGCAGTTGCTGTAGGTGCAGCTATCCAGGCAGGTGTGCTTGGTGGAGAGGTCCATGATGTCCTGTTGCTCGATGTCACTCCTCTGACACTTGGTATCGAGACCCTCGGAGGCGTTGCAACACCTCTTATCGAGAGGAACACTACCATTCCTACAAAGAAGAGCCAGATATTCTCAACTGCTGCAGACAACCAGCCATCTGTGGAGATCCATATCCTGCAGGGTGAGCGAGGAGTTGCTTCTGCTAACAAGACACTTGGACGCTTTGTGCTCGATGGAATACCACCATCTCCAAGGGGAATGCCGCAGATCGAAGTTACATTTGACATCGACTCCAATGGTATCCTTCATGTAAATGCAAAGGACCTTGGAACCGGCAAAGAGCAGTCTATCTCTATCCAGAAGCCTGGTGGATTGTCCGATGAGGAGATCGATCAGATGGTGAAGGACGCTGAAGCTCACGCAGAAGAGGACAAGGCTCGCAAGGAAGAGGTCGAGATCAGGAACAATGCAGAATCTCTTGTAAACGCTGCTGAGAAGACCCTCAAAGAGGCTGGAGATGTCGCAACCGATGAGCAGAAGACCACCATCGAAAAGGCTATCGCTGAAACGAAAGAGGCTCTCGAGGGTGAGGATTCCGAGGCTATCAAGACAAAGGCCGAGGCATTGCAGGAAGCTGTTTACCAGGTCTCAGCTGCAATGTATGAGAAGGCACAGCAGGAAGCAGCTGCAGGCGCAGAAGCTTCTGAAGGTGCTGATACATCTGCTTCAGATGCCGGATCCGATGAGACTGTCGTTGATGCGGACTATGAGGTTGTCGACGAAGACAAATAAATATCTTGAATGTATAGGTGCAGATGCTTCCAATCTGCATCTTAATTTATTCCTGAAGGAGATTTAATGTCGACCACACGTGATTATTACGAAATACTTGGTGTATCCAAGGATGCCTCTGAGACCGATATCAAGAAAGCATACCGCAAACTTGCGATGAAGTATCATCCTGACAAGAACAAGGATGATGGTGCTGAAGAAAAGTTCAAGGAGATATCCGAAGCTTACGCTGTACTCTCCGATAGTGAGAAAAGGGCACAGTATGATCGGTTTGGTCATGCAGGTATAGACGGTCGATATAGCACAGAAGATATTTTCAGGAATGCTGACTTTGGTGGTTTCGAGGATCTTGGTGATATCTTTGGCAGCATCTTCGGAGGCGGCTTTGGCGGTTTCGGAGGTTTTGGTGGCGGAGGTCGCCGCAGGCAGGGTCCAACAAGAGGTTCCGACCTGAGATATGATCTGGCCGTAACACTGGAGCAGGCTGCTTTCGGTGAGCAGGTGAAGATCAATGTCCCAAGGGCAGAGAACTGTGAGACTTGCGGTGGTACCGGTGCAAAGGAAGGTACAAGTCCGACCACATGTCCGAAATGTCATGGCAGCGGACAGATGACCCATGCAAGGAGAACACCGCTTGGTAACTTCATGACCACTACCACATGTGACAATTGTCACGGCAGGGGTCAGATAATCGAATCCCCGTGTCCTGTCTGTAAAGGATCAGGCAAGCAGAAGAAAGTGCGCAAGCTCGAGGTACGTGTTCCAAAGGGAGCGGATACTGGCTTGCGTCTGAAGATGACCGGTGAAGGTGAAGCCGGAAGTCCTGGTGCACCACCTGGTGATCTCTATGTTGTGATCCATGTAAAGGCTCATGAGAAATTTGACCGCATCGGTGATGACATCATCTATGAGGTTCCGATAACGTTCTCACAGGCAGCTCTTGGAGCAGAGGTTAAGGTTCCGACACTTCACGGCAAGGTCAAGATGAAGATCAAAGCAGGAACCCAGACCCATTCAGTACTTCGTCTGAAAGGAAAAGGCATGCCACATCTTCATGGGCACGGTCAGGGTGACCAGCTTGTGAAGGTCGTTGTTGAGACACCTACGAACCTGACCGACAAACAGAGAGGTCTTCTGGAAGAGCTTGATAAGGTAACTGGTGGCCAGTCCAAAGGCTCAAAAGGTGGCAAAGGCTTCTTTGATAAGATGAAAGATGCTTTTGAAACTGCGATTTCTGATGACACACCCGACTCTGTGAATTCCTGATCACAGGTTGGGACATTCCTTCTTTTTTCTTTACATCTGCATTTCTGTGGAGTAAACTTTAACACAGATACCGATTATTATACCTCTCTTATACTTCCAATTTATTTTCATAGGTTTGTGTGATCTTTATGAAAATCATAATCGTCGGAGCCGGTGAGGTAGGGTATCATATAGCAAGTTCCCTTTATCTCAATAATGATGTTATCGTTATTGATAACGATGAGGATGCATGTGCACGCGCAGATGAGCTTGATGTACAGGTCATTCATGGAAACGGTGCTAATATATCCATATTAGGAAAGATGCTCAACGATGCTGATCTGCTTGTTGCAGTAACCGGTTCAGATGAGGTCAACATTGTTGCCTGTACTGCAGCTAAACTGATCGCTCCTTCTTACAGGCCATTCAAGACGATGGCAAGGGTCACAAATCCTGATTATATTGACCGGCCTGTTGCGACCCGTACACAGATCGGTATCGATGTTATGATCTGTCCGGAACTCTCTCTTGCTTCTGAGGTTGCAGAGATCCTTTCTATTCCTTCTGCTATTGATGCTGAGGTTTTTGCAGATGGCAAGATCAAGATGATGGAATTCGTTGTGTCAGAAAACAGCGATCTTGTGGATAAGAACATGAAGGATCTGGATCTTTCCGATTGCTGTATCGTGAGTGCTATTTACAGGCAGTCTGACATCATTATTCCACATGGGAATGATGTCATACATGGCCATGACCATGTTGTTGTCATTGGTAAATCCGATGCAATGGCCAATATAGGAACTCTTTTTGCAGGTCATGAGGATAATGTAAGCAGAATAATGATCATTGGTGGAGGAACCGTTGGTTTCTATCTTGCAAAGCTTATTGAAAAGAGTCATGCAACCATTAAAATAATCGAAAAGGATCTGGATCGCTGCGAGTTCATTGCCGAGGCACTTCCAAAGGTACTTGTCCTGAAGGGCAATGGTACGGACATCAACCTTCTGAAAGAGGAGGGTGTACAGGATATGGATGTGGTCATCTCTGTGACTGACAGTGATGAAAAGAACCTTTTATGTGCTCTTCTTTCCAAACAGCTTGGTGCCAAGAAAGTAGTTGTACGTGCGGATCATCTCGACTATGTGCCACTTTTCGAACTTGTGGGCGTGGATCGTGCTGTAAGTCCAAGGGAAGCTACGATTAATGAAGTACTAAAGTTGACCATGGGAACAGGTATTGAAGCACTGACGATGATCGAGGGTGAAAAGGCCGAGATCATCGAATATACTGCATCAAGCAGCTCAAAGGTAGTCGGAAAACCTCTGAAGAACGTCAAATTCCCTGAAGGAGCACTTGTTAGTATGGTGGTCCATAAAGGTGAAACATTCGTTCCACGCGGTAACTATATTATTAAGGAAGGTGACCGTGTGCTTATATTCTCGCTTCCTTCTGCACATCAGGAAGTCGAACGACTCTTCAAGTAATTCAAAACAGCCGTGGTTTGATGAGATTTGGTATCGTATTCAGTGTAATGGGCTTACTTCTTCGTTTTTTAGGCCCTATGATGCTGGTGCCACTGGGAGTTGCCCTTTATTATGGTGAGTCTCCTTTTCCTTTTGCAGTAGCCTTTTCTGTAACAACAATTGTTGGTTCCGCTCTTTCATTCCGCTATTCATCAGATGATCGGGAATGGGAAAAACGTGAAGGGTTTGCTATAGTCGCCTTTGGGTGGTTTGCAGCAGCCCTCTTTGGTTCAATTCCGTATATGTTCGACGGGGTAACACCTCTTAATGCATTGTTCGAGTCCATGTCCGGTTTTACAACAACAGGTGCAACGGTCTTTGTAGATATTGAAACACATTCAAAGTCTCTCCTGTTCTGGCGAAGCATGACCCAATGGATTGGAGGTATGGGAATCATCATGCTTTTCATTGCAATTCTCCCAAAGTTGGGAGTTGCAGGCCGTCAGATGTTCCGTGCAGAGGCACCGGGGCCCAAAGAGGACCAGCTAAGACCAAGGATCCGGGAGACTGCGAAGATCCTCTGGACAGTCTATGTATCCATTTCTGTAGTGGAACTTCTCCTTCTGCTCAGTGCAGGAATGTCCTTCTACGATGCCTGTACACATACCTTCACTACCATGGCATGTGGGGGTTTTTCACCTTATGCGGATAGCGTTGCTGCTTTTGACAGTCCTCTTATTGAAGGGATCATCACTCTTTTTATGTTCATTGCGGGTGCGAACTTTGCATTGCACTACAAGACCCTGTATTCTGACAAGAAGAGTCTTCTCAAGGACAATGAATTCAAGTTCTATTTCTTGATCGTGGGCCTTGCGACGATCCTTCTGACGCTGGTCCTGTGGAGGGATACTCCGGATTCTATACCTACATCTTTCAGGTATGCCATTTTCCAGGTCATCTCTATATTGACGACAACCGGTTATGCAACGACTGACTTCAATCTGTGGACCGATTCCGGGAAGGTGGTTTTACTGGCAATGATGTTCATTGGAGGTTGTGCCGGGTCTACTGCAGGCGGAATAAAGGTAGTTCGCCTCCTGATACTGCTTAAATATGCACGAAATGAGCTGTTCAAAGCGATTCATCCTAAAGCTGTGAGGCCTATCAAGTTCAATGGAAAGAGCGTACCTTCTGATATCATGCATGCGATCATCTCATTTGTTGTAATCTATTTCCTTATCTTTTTGATAAGTTCAGCTGTTCTCTCCATATTTGGAATGGACCTTACCAGTTCTGTCACGGCATCAATAGCAACTCTTGGAAACATTGGTCCTGGTTTCAATGTGGTGGGACCAATGGCAAACTTCAGTACTGTCCCTGTTATTGGGAAAATTGTCCTGATCGCCAATATGTGGATCGGCAGGCTTGAAGTGTTCACTGTTATAGTTATGCTTACTCCTGAATTCTGGAAACGGTAAACTATATTCTATGAAATTAAAATAAAATAAAATAAGGGCTTGTTCCAGCCTTTCCCGGATGGAACAAAAAGTAGGATTATGTCCTGTATTTGAAATCGATATCGTTCTTGACAATATCCTTAAAGAGTCCTCTGAGGTTCCAGAGAAGTTTCTTGTTTGCTTTGAACAGGGCGAGTAAAAGGTCCATAAGGCTCATGCTTGTGAAGTTTACGTTCTGGAGTGATTTGGCCAGTGAGTTCAGATCCTCGTCTGTGAAATTGACAAAGGTTTCCTTGACCACCAGACTGTTGTCGATTTCTTTTCCAATAGTATCTCTCCAGAGGTCCTCGTATTCCTGCAGCCCCTTTTCGGAACAATCTCCATTTCTGATAGCCTTTACAGCAACTTCTCCGGCCATCTTTCCTGCATCCATGGCGTTGATGATACCTCCGCCGGTGATCGGATCTGACTGACGTGCAGCGTCACCTACAAGGATAAGCCCGTTGGCTATGGTCCTGTCGATGGTACCGGATACCGGTACTCCTCCGACGACCATTTCGATGATCCTGGCTTCAGGCATGTTCTTTTCCATGAAATCGTTTAGAAGGTCAATGGCCCGTTGTTCTCCGGACTCGCTTCCAAGTATGCCTATGCCGACATTGGCCTTGTTGCCACCTTTTGGGAACAACCAGATATAGCCTGCAGGGGCGACTTCGTTGCCGAGGTAGAAATAACAGAATTCCTGGTCGATATTCGCATTGGCTACCAGGTATTGTGCACAGGTTTCCATGTCTTCCGGCTTTACTGAAGTATTGATGCCTGCCCAGCGGCCGACCTTTGATTCCATCCCGTCTGCACCGATGACAATCTTTGAACGAACTTCGTACTCTTCACCCATGTGCATGAGCTTGATCCCGCAGACCGTATTGCCTTCAATTATAAGGTCAGTAGCTCTGGTCTTGACCATCACTTCTGCTCCTGCAAGAGCACTCTCGTTAGCAAGTGCCCGGTCGAATATCTTTCTCTCAAGCACATAGCCGACCTCTCCGCCGGATATTTCCTCTGCCATTTCGACCATTGTACCGTCCGGTGAAAAGATGCGTGAACCTTTCACATCAGCACAGATCCATCTGGGGTCGGGTTCTATATGCTGCTGCAGGTTGTATTTGCCCACTCCTTCAGCACATCTGATCGGATCTCCGATCTCCTGTCTTTTTTCTATCAGGAGTACGTCGAGTCCCTTTTCTGCAGCTGTTTTTGCAGTAATGGATCCGGCGGGACCTGCACCGACAACAATAATATCATACTCGTTTTTCATCTGTCCACCTCGATAGCCCCCAGTGGACATACCTTCTGACAGATGCCACATCCCGTACATTTATTGTCTACTTCTATCCATGTTTCGATGAGCTCTAATGCCCCTGTTGGGCAAACGCCCACACATGCACCGCAGTACCCACATTTATATTTATTTACAATGATGCTCATTCATTATCACCGATAGTCAGATGTGATGTACCATTATTACTTTGATAATAATATAGGTTTCGTGAGTTGCTTAATGACTCATGGAAACTTTTATATCAGATTATTTATTGGAAGCCAAATCCAATAAAAAATATGACGCTTTCGGCTATCTATACTAACACATATTGCCCAAACAGTTTCTGTTAGCATCCGTTTATCCTTTTCATAAGATCATGTGCCCTACGTGCAGTTCATGGATGGTGGACGATACTTAGATATATTTTCTGCAAATATCCTTTAATATGCATCATATAATGGTTTACATTACTGCCGGAAGTATGGATGAAGCCCGTATGATCGGAAGGGAACTGGTATCAGGTCGCTTTGCCGCATGTGCCAACATCTATCCTATGAATTCCATATATTGGTGGGACGATGAACTTGTAGAGGACGATGAGGTCGTACTCATCGTAAAAACGACAGGTGAAAGATTTGAAGAATTAAAAGAAAAGGTCTCATCTCTTCACAGCTACGATCTTCCATGCATAATCTCCTGGGAGATAACCGGTGAGAAAAATTATCTTCAGTGGATCTCAGATGAAACCGGAAAGCTTTGAGCTTGGAGATATCTTCACACGCCCTTTGCCGGTTTCGGTACAAAATCTTTTTTCAGCATATTCTTTTGAAAGTCCGTCTCCGTATATGAGCAACTCTACAATGTCATGAGGCTCGTCGATATCGGTACTTGCAAGCAATGAATCAAAGATGCGAATGCTTTTCCCAAGGTCGCTTGTGATGTCACAATGGCTTAAAAAGCTGCATCCATGGTACTTGACGGTAAATTCCTTTGGCTGGCTCAGGAACAGTATGTTCGTTCCGCCGCCTTTTCCGGGAACTATTACAACGTCTTCCGGGAATGATGTTATCTTTTTGAGGTGACTGCTCTTCACAAGGGGGAGGTCGGCCATTATTATTATGGTCGGCTCATCAACAGTCCGGAGGTATTCATTGATGGATACGTTTAGTCCCGGTTCGGTCACAACAAGATTGACCTCAAGGTCTTCAGGAACTCCTTCACTTGAGGTGGTAAGGACATCAATATTTGTGATCCCGGCACAGAGCAATGAGTCGACTACGTCTCTTAGCATAAGCTCGACAAATTCCTCGCGTTCTTCTTTTGAGAGTACCGGAGACAGCCTTGACTTGGCATTCTCCTTCTTGTATGGGATCACTGCCCGCATATCACATTTCCTCGTATAGTGCATTTCTTCGCATTGGCTTGCGGCCTGCACTCCTGATGATCCACTCAAGTTCTTCAGGTGGCAGGTATTCTCCGTTGGAACCACCGGATGCCAGCGTGATCTGGTCTTCCATCAGTGTGCCACCCATATCGTTCGCTCCACAGGACAATGCCACCTGTGCAAGTTTCTTGCCCAGCTTTACCCAGCATGCCTGGAGGTTGTCGATGTGCTTGTTGAGGAGTACTCTTGCAATAGCTATCAGTTGCAGGTCTTCGGTCCCTGTTGTCATGAACTTTCCTGAACGAAGCATCTCTTCCCCGATACGGTTGTTGTAGGGCATGAAAGGCATTGTTATCAGTTCGGTGAAGGCTCCGGTCTCTTCCTGGATATCACGTACTGTCAGTATATGGTCGAAACGTTCTTCCCATGTTTCCACATGCCCGTACATTATGGTTGCATTGGTACGCAGTCCTACATTGTGTGAGGCCTTGATGGTCTCTATCCACTGGTCGGTCGTGATCTTGTCTTCGCAGATGATCTTGCGGACGCGGTCTGAAAGTATCTCTGCAGATGTACCTGTAAGTGTTCCCAGGCCGTTCTTCTTCAGTTCTGAAAAAGAATCCTCAAGAGGAGTTCCTGAAAGGTATGATGCATAATGTATCTCCATGGGTGAGAACCCGTGTATGGTCATGTTGGGGTAGCTGGTGTGTATATTCCTGACGATCTCATTATAGTACTCAAGGTCAAGCTGTGGGAGGTAGCCACCCTGGATACATATCTCAACAGCTCCGGCCTTTTCCGCCTGACCGACCTGTTCGAGTATCTCCTCGATGGTCAGGATGTATCCTTCACCTTCCCTGAACGCGCAGAATCCGCAACTTCCCTTGCACATGTTGGTGATGTAGATGTTACGGTTGGTAACATATGTTACAGTATCTCCTACAGCTTCCTTGCGCAGGTCATCTGCCAGTGCGTAAAGTTCGAAAGGGTTCACATCCAGAAGTTCAAGTGCATCTTCCTTTGTTGCTATTCCCTTGTAGGCACGTTCTATGATATCTTCCGGAATGGTCATTCTGATATGCTCCTGTAAAGTGTGTCTCTCTGTTCCGGCATCCTTTTAGCACCGCGTATGATCCATTCAAGTTCTTCTACAGTGATCACTTCGCCGTTGGAAGCTCCTGCGGACTTTGAGATACTTTCTTCCATCAGTGTGCCTCCAAGATCGTTCCCTCCGCACAACAGTGCCACCTGTGCAAGCTTCTTGCCGAGCTTTACCCAGCTGACCTGTATGTTCTTTACATGTGTGTTCAGTAAGATACGTGCAAGCGAATAGACCTTCAGGTCTTCAGTACCTGTTGTCATGAACTTGCCTTCTTTAAGCATCTGGTCCCCAATAGCATTATTGTAAGGCATGAATGGAAGCGGAACAAATTCCGTGAATCCGCCGGTCTTTTTCTGTATGTCCCTGATCGTTAGTATGTGGTCGATGCGTTCTTCCCACGTTTCCACGTGTCCGTACATCATTGTGGCAGTCGTCGGTATTCCTGCCTTATGGGCAGATGTTACAATATCTATCCACTGCTGCCTTGTGATCTTCCCGGGGCAGATGATCTCACGTACCCGGTCGACAAGTATCTCCGCAGCGGTGCCCGGCATGGTGTTCAATCCGTTCTTTTTGAGCTCAGCAAGTGTCTCTTCAATTGTCAGGCCGCTGGAAGTGGCAGCGTGATAAACTTCCATTGGTGAGAAGCAATGTGTGTGAATGTGGGGGTGATCTTCTTTGACGGATCTGAGGATGTCCAGATAAAGATCAAGCTTCACATCTTCCATCAGTCCTCCCTGGATACATAGCTCAGTGGCACCTGAATCTACGGCTTCATCGATCTTCTCCCTTATCTGCTCCTGTGAGAGCAGGTATCCTTTTTTATCCTTGAATGCACAGAACCCGCAGGTGCCGATACACCGATCCGTGAAATTGATGTTCCGGTTGACAACATATGTGACATTGTCCCCGACAGCTTCCTTTCGCAGGTCATCTGCCAGCGCATATAGTTCAAAGGGTTTCACTTCCAGTAAGGCAAGAGCATCCTCTTTGGTAGCAGTGCCATTGTATGCTCTTTCCACGATATCTTCAGGGATCATTACTTTTCCTCTTGAATCCGTTTTTATCGGTAAGTTCTGTTATAAGGCCGGAAAGTTTGTTACTGTACCATCCTTTCTTAATATACTGTGGGTATATCGGCAACCTTTCTATAAGTGGAATTTCTCCTGTCATCTCCTGAAGTTCCACAACACCTGGCCATTCAGCTTCCGGGTTGATCCAGTCGATGGTCGTGGGGGATATGCCTCCAAGGTCGGATGCTCCGTTCTCGATGAGTATGCGGGGTTCGATCAGGTTTGGTGCGACCTGAACAGCGACATCATCAGGCAGGATATCTCTTGCAAGGGACACTGTACGTACCATCTCTTCCTTTGTGGGTGGAACCTGGTCGGCCATTGGTGTGTCCGGCTTGGGCATGAAGTTCTGGATGATCACTTCCTGGATATGTCCGAATTCCCTGTGGATGTCTGCAATAGCTTCCAGTGAGTTCTTCCTGTCCTCATTGCTCTCACCGATGCCTACCAGTATGCCTGTTGTGAAAGGTATTTGCAGTTCGCCGGCAGTACGTATCATCTCGATACGTTTTGAAGGAGCCTTTCCGGGAGACTCACTGTGAGCTTTCAGTTCAGCAGTTGTTTCCAGCATGAGGCCCATACTAATATTGAGTGGCTTTAGCATCTCAAGTTCATGTCGGCTGAGGATTCCTGCATTGGTGTGTGGCAGCAGCCCTTTTTCGATGGCAAGTTCACAAAGTTCAGTGACGTATTCGATGGTGCTGTCATATCCCATCTCTTTTAGCTCCTTTTTGTATTCGGGAACCTCTTCAGCATATTCTCCAAATACAAAAAGTGCTTCAGTACATCCTGCTTCTTTTCCGTTTTTCAGGATCGGTATTATCTCCTCTGCGCTCATAAGGCGGGCTTCAGGATGGTCAGGATCCCGCCTGAAAGTGCAATATCCGCAACGGTTCCTGCAAATGTTCGTAACAGGAATGAAAACATTGCGTGAGAATGTCACAAATTCGGGCATAATTGGTCAATGAATGAAGGAATTAGTACATAAGTTTAATCGAAGGTACATTTGTGCTTCAGAACGGACCTGGTGGGGCAAAGTGAGGCAAGGCAGCAACACAATTTCACTTTCAGTTAATTGAAAAAGATTTAATGAAGATCAAATGGTAAGCAGGCTTCTTCCGGGAAATTCAGTTTATGATGGCGAACTATTGTCCGCCACCAAAAAAGATATCTCAGTTTTTCAATTTTCCAGAATAAGGTTCATTGTGTTCTTAACACCAAGGGCTATGCCTTCAACTTCGATGCCGCCCTTGCCTTTTGCACCATCGCCTACTACATACAGGCCTGCGATAGGCGTTGTGTTGCCGATGTCAGATCCTGATGATGATCTGTTGACAGGCCAGCCGTTATAATGGGATTGTGTTAGAATTATTTCGTAATCCTTGCCTGCAAAGATCTCTTCAAGGTCCTTTATACCAAGATCGATCTCGTCATCAAGGTAAGGTATCCTGTCCCATTTCGTTGTCTGGTGGGCCATTACAAGATGCTTGCCCTGCGGTGCAAGTTTGGGGTCGATGTTGGTAACCTCGTTGATACCGTTCACGCGTCTGGCCGAGGGTGTGAAGAGTACGCCTCCGTGACCGATCAGTGGTTCACTTGCGGCAAGGCAGATCTTGGCTCCTGCTGATGGCTTGATAGCTTTTACCCGGTCAAGGTATTTTTGGTACTCTGGGTCGGTCTCCACTCCTTTACAAAGGTCGTTTGTATAATGATGTCCGATGTTGCTGATAACGAGGTCTGCAGGATGTTGTTTTCCATCTATAATGACACCAGTGGCCTTTCCATCCTCTGTAATTATTTCCGTTACCTCTTTTTCAGTATGGATTGTCCCACCATTGTTCCTGACAACGTCTGCCAGGGCATCAGTGACAGCTTTGCAGCCGCCAATGGGCACTCCGGGACCACCATAGCGGTAGAGGTTCTCGAAGATCTCGAACACTTCTTCTGCAGGGACGTCTTCGGCTTTCAGGCTAAGGGCCCAGCCACAGAAGGCATCTGCCATCTGGTATGCAAGAGGGGCATCAAGATGCCTGGAAAGCCATTCTGCAAAGGATCGGTCCTTAGGCGGATTCTTTCTGGTAGTGAACATGAGGAATGCAAGTTTGATCCTGTTCCATAGGGAGAAAACTTTACCGAACTTCGCGAAAGGTACATCTTCATAGATGTTGTTCCCGATATCCTCGAAAATACGCATGAAAGCCATTCCATCTTCGCGCTCGATGGTGACATCTGCGTTGACTTCCCTGAGGAGTTGCGCCAACGGTCCTTTGGGTCCATGTGGTATCATGTGCAGGGCGCCTGTGGAAAGCTGGTATCCTTTGATATCGATATTTGTGAATCTTCCGCCTGTAATGGGGAGACGTTCGAATACCTCTACTTCATATCCGGATCCCGATAATTTTGCCGCGCTTAGCAGGCCGCCAAGTCCGGAACCGATGACTATTGCTTTCATTCACCGACCTCTATAGCTTTCATGGGGCAGTATGCCGCACATATCCCGCACTCCACGCATTTGTCTGTGATGCGTGCCTTGCTTTTAACAATGATGGCATCTTTTTTACAAAATGCAGTGCACTGGCCGCATCCAACACAGTTTTCATTGACTTTCATTTATCTCCCTCGGATTTGCTCCTTTTAAGTCTTTCAATACTCAAAAGGATTTTGTTCAATTCATAGGTTACTAATCAATATCTGTGCTAAATGGGGGGCATTCTTCATTGTCGGCAGTTTTTTCGTATGGCCTTAAGAAGTAATTTATTAATACTGATGTGTCCTATTTATTGTGTAGTACTTTTGGATACTTTGTTCACTTTGGGTTTGGTTTCTCTTTAAGTCCGCTAGTCCTAGCTCTCTATTGTTCATTAACAATAATGACAATCTATTTATACTAAAATACCAAAGTCTATTATGGTGATTTAATGTCCACGGAAACTATACAAGTAGTAGCTCGTAAAGACGGTGAATTGGTTTCGAAGAAGTTCAAGGCCGCACCCTATGAATTCACGATCGCCACTCGTGCGAAGTGGGAGATGATGATCGCTGATGAGGATGTAGAACTCCGTGCAGGCGAATACAAGAAGATCGCTATAAAGGAGGTTACGCTGGATGCGGACACTCTTGCAATTCCATGTGCTTTCACCTACCATGCGGTAGCTTCTGTATTGAAGGTCTCATCCAAGGAAGGCAACTGTCTTGTAGAGAGGCCAAGGACTATCAAGTATGTCTATGCTTTCGGACAGGAGACCGGAAAGGTCCGTGCAGGAGATCTGCTTGGTGTGCTCAACATCTTCCCGATCATGTTCACCAGGGAAGCCATGAAGCCAGTCCTGCTCTAAAAGAAATAACCGGGGGGATCCGATATGGAAAAATGCGAGATCTGCGGAGAAGATCAGGACTACAAGATCTATGAGGGCTATAATATCTGTACTACATGTGCAGATATTATGGAAGATGTGATGGGTGAGTATTTCCTGAAAACAGTACGTGATGCCTCAAAGCCAAAGGCACATGAGGGGTATCTGCACTATCTGGACAATACTACTCGTTATGTAAGTGATTACAAGAAGATCACTACAAAATCGCACAAGTATACAAAAGATGTCACGGAGCGTGCTGAAGATGCGCTACATGAGATTGAGGCGCCTTCAAAGCAGCGTTACTTCGAGCGCATGCACGATGTTCTTGACTGGCTTGAAAAGACTCCTCAGTTCTATCATTACTACTTTAAGGAGCATTATGTGTGCCCAAGCTGCGGCTCATCCATCTTTGACAAGTATGAGTCTGAGCAGGTAGGGGAGTGGATCGTTATC
Organism: Methanococcoides sp. LMO-2; assembly: GCF_038432375.1. NCBI lineage: Archaea > Methanobacteriati > Methanobacteriota > Methanomicrobia > Methanosarcinales > Methanosarcinaceae > Methanococcoides > Methanococcoides cohabitans. Next base: position 20,429 of record NZ_JBCAUS010000004.1, on the reverse strand, counting down.
TCCTGTTCGGACTGTGGCGCCATGATCAAGAAATATTTCTCTCCAAAATTAGTCTGAGGGCAAGGGAGGCAGGTCACTGACCGCTTCTCACATTTTTACTTTAGTTTATTTTCTAATCCTGAAATTACTGTATTATTATGATCGGTCATTTAATATTTGAAAAATTCTCATAATTGCTGAGATCTGCAATGCTTTATCATTATTCTAATGGTTCTTCTCATTTCGATTCCACATGGATATTCATTTTAATTTTCATTTTTTGAGACGCATATCTTCCAGTTTTCCAACAGTATGACTTATTTCCATCTGTACTCTCATTATGAAAATATATCGTCATGTTTTATCATGAATGACTCTTTTTTGGAAATAGTTATATAGAGAATACAATATCTACGATTGTAATATCTACGATTAGTAATCATCAGGTGATTCATCATGTCAGTAATAATCGATAGTAGCAATATTATCAATAGTTACATTCCGGTTGCTGTGTTTCTTGTTGTTTCGCTTCTGATGCCACCTGCAACAATGACAATGGTCAAGTTGTTGAGTCCCAGAAGCAAATCACCTAATAAATATGCGACCTATGAATGTGGTTCCGATCCGTTAGGAGATGCGCGAATACAATTCAATGTTGAGTATTATCTTTATGCGATCGCATTCGTTTTGTTCGATATCGAAGTACTTTTCCTTTACCCATGGGCTATGGTATACATAGGCAATGGTGTCGATATGGTAACAGCGATCGTTGAGATGTTAATCTTCATTTTCGTATTGTTATTTGGATATGCCTACTTATGGAAGAAGGGTGCTCTTAAATGGATGAATTAAACGATAACGAAATAGTCGAGAGTCAGGAAGGCTTCGTGGAAGAGATCCCTGGTGTTATCACCACTACTTCCATGGCTATCAATGATTTCTTGAAAAAGACAGTGGCCCAGGATGTAATTAACTGGGGTAGGAAGAACTCCTTGTGGTTCCTGACCCAGCCAATGGGGTGCTGTGGTGTGGAAATGATCGCTACAGGCTGTGCTCACTATGATACGGACAGGTTCGGTATCATCCCGCGTAACTCTCCAAGGGCTGCAGATGTCATGATCATCAGTGGATACGTGACAAGGAAATATCTTCCTGCACTTAAGACTCTGTGGGAACAGATGGCTGCACCAAAGTGGGTCATATGCATGGGTGACTGCTCCATTAGTGGTGGTCCTTTCTATGAATCCTACAGCACAGTGCAGAACATTGACAAAATGTTCCCAATAGATGTTTTTATTCCAGGATGTCCACCAAGGCCGGAAGCCCTGCTTCAGGGATTCCTTGAACTTCAGAAGAAGATCATGGCCAAAAAGGATAATGCAACAGATTATTGAGGTTATATCATGGATGCAAAAAGCATTATTGATTCATTGGTCAACAAGTTCCAGGACTCTCTTACGGACGCAAAAGTGGATTCTGACATAAGGATCTCCGCTTACCTGGAACCTGATATGATCAAAGATGTTTGCCAGTACCTGAAAGATGAACTTGCATTTGACCATCTTTCAAATGAGACTGCAGTAGACTATCCTAAGAAGAATGAGATCATGGTTGTTTATCATGTCGCTTCTTACGACCATCCGGTGTTGCTTACCATTAAGGTGAAGCTTCCAAGGGATGCTCCGGAGATCGAGTCCATCGTTCCTGTCTACTGGAATGCTAACTGGTATGAAAGAGAAGTTTACGAACTGTTCGGTGTTAAGTTCAACAACCATCCGGACCTCAGACAGCTTGTTCTTCCAGAGGAGCTGTTAGGGGATTGGCCTTTGAGGAAAGACTATGAAGGCTTCCCGAACAGGACTGCCAGAAATTTGGTGTGAGGTTTAATTATGGATGAAAATGTAGGCCCATCAGAAATGATAGTCCACCTCGGACCACAGCACCCAATGCAGCCAGGACCTTTCAGGTTGAACCTGAGGCTCAGAGGCGAAACTGTGGTTGATGCTGAGGTCGAGTTAGGATTCATTCACAAGGGTATTGAAAAGATTATGGAGAGCAAGACGTATCTCCAGGGTATTCCTATCGTCGATAGGATCTGCTACCTCACAGCAATGACCAACGAAGAAGCATATGTTGGTGCTGTAGAGAAACTTGCAGATATTGAGGTTCCGGAAAGGTCCCAGTACATAAGGATCATCGTTGAGGAACTCTCAAGGCTTCAGAGCCACCTTCTTGGTATGGGTGAGTTCGGTGAGTTCATTGGTTTTGTATCAATGTTCATGTACACCATCAAGGAAAGGGAAGATATCCTGTCTTTGATGGACATGGTAACCGGAGCACGTATTACACACACTTTCCTCAGATACGGTGGTGTGCGTGACGACATTCCTGAAGGATTCAAGGAAAAATCTGTTGTAGTTTTCGCAAGTCTCAGGGAGCAGATCAATGAGTACAGAAGACTGTTCAATGAGGACGAGATCTATAAACAGCGTTGCTTCGGTGTCGGTGTACTTCAAGCAAAGACCGCAAGGGATCTTGGTGTATCAGGACCTGCTCTCCGTGCAACAGGCGTTGCTTTTGATATAAGGAAAGATGAACCATACCTTACTTACAAGGACCTTGATTTCAAGGTGTGCACAGCCACAGATGGTGACATTGCAGCCCGTATCAATGTAAGGCTCGAAGAGATGGAGGAAGCTATGTACATCATCGAGCAGTGCCTTGACCAGATGCCAGGCGGACCACTCTTCTATGAAGATTCCCCATACGGCAAGAGGAGTCCTGTAATGAGGGTTCCTGAAGGCGATGTGTTCCACAGGGTAGAGGACCCACGTGGAGAAATGGGCTTCTATGTCGTTTCAGACGGCTCTGACAAGCCACACCGTGTAAAGATAAGGGGACCGGTCTATCCGACCATGCAGGCATTACCTCCACTGATCACAGGAACAACTGTTGCTGATGTGGCAGCTATTGCAGGTAGTATGGACGGATGTACCAGTGAGGCGGACAGGTGATCATGATGTCAGGAGAAATAGTAGACATTATTATCAACCCATGGGTTCGTACTCTGATCGGCCTTTGCCTGATCGGTGCTGTGTTCATGGGCGCTATGACCGTTGTCTGGTTCGAGCGTAAACTTTCCGGTGATATCCAGTTCAGGCTTGGTCCTAAATATGTAGGTCCAATGGGTTAGTTCCAGCTTTTCGCTGATGCTATCAAACTGATGACCAAAGAGGATCTTATTCCATCAAAGGCTGACAGGTTGCTTTTCGTTTCAGCACCTATCGTCCTCATGGGTTCAGTCTTCATGATGCTGGTCGCAATTCCATTCGGTGCTGTTATTGTTGATGGTGTCGAGTATGTTATCGTAGGCACCCAGATGGACATCAGTGTCCTTTACATTGAAGCAGTGTCTTCAATTTCTATCATCGGTGCTTTCATGTATGCATACAGTTCAAACAACAAGTACTCCCTTCTGGGTGCTTTCAGGAACTTTGCAAGGATGATCGGATACGAGGTCCCACTCGGTATCACTATAGTAAGTATAGCTATCATGGTAGGTTCACTGGACATTGTCGAGATCGCACAGGCACAGAGCCCTATATGGTTCGTGTTCCTTCAGCCTCTCGGATTCATCGTTTTCTTCATTGCACTGATGGCCGATATGGGACGTCTCCCGTTCGATCAGAACGAGTCTGAAGAAGAACTTGTTGCAGGTTGGATCACTGAATACACCGGTATGAGATTCGGTCTTGGTTTCTTTGCTGAATATATCCACCTTATCCTTGGTTCAATGCTCGTTGTACTGTTGTTCCTTGGAGGATGGAACTTGCCAGCATTCCTGACCAACATCACTATACTGGGAATTTTCCTTCCAACAATGTACTTCCTGTTCAAGGTCGCTCTTGTCATTCTGACCATCATCATGCTAAGATGGGCAGTACCAAGGTTCAGGATCGACCAGGTCGTTGACCTTAGCTGGAAGAGACTTCTCCCATTATCATTATTGAACCTTGGATGGGCAATAATGTTGGGTATTTATATGGGTGCGTGATACCATGGTATTGAAAAATATTGCTAGAGCTGTTAAAAACATCTACAAGCCCCCTATTACCAGAAGGTATCCTGAGGTACCCACCGAGTTGCCTGACAGGTTCAGAGGGCTTCAAAAACTTGATAAAAGTAAATGTATAGGCTGTGGTATTTGTGCTAACACCTGCCCTAACAGTGCGATAAAGATCGTAAGGGCAAGGATTAGTCCGGATAGTGAAAAGACAAGGTGGTTCCCTGCCATCGATATTGGTCACTGTCTGTTCTGCGGTCTTTGTATAGATCAGTGTCCACAAGATGCTCTTTCAAGCACAAAGGTCTACACCACAGGTGTGATCAGGTGGACCCATGAGGAATTATTGTATACTCCGGACATGCTGGCACGTGAAGTACCGGTAGGGGAGAATGGTGAGTGAAATGACAGGTATAATCGAAGGTGCCATCTTCGCTATTGTCGCTCTTGTGCTTATCTCATTTGCGATATTGACAGTAGTGTCAAGGGACATAGTACGTGCAGCACTTGCACTCGTTCTTGCTATGTTCACAGTGGCTGCCGTGTACATCATGCTCAATGCACAGTTCCTGGGTATTGTCCAGATCCTTGTGTATGTCGGAGCAATCGGAGTTCTGATACTCTTCGCAGTTATGTTGACCAAGAAGAATATGGGAAGTGATGATGATGAGTGAACAACGTCCAACCATTATGGAAGCATTTGTCCATCAGTTCAATCCAAAGAGACAGATAGCAAAGTTGTTGGACCTGAAGGTTCCTTCAATCGAGTCCATCCTTAAGACATTCACAAGAATGATCATTGCAGGTTTGTTCCTTGCAGTGGTGTTAGTATCACTTTATGGTACAGGATGGCCAGCAATTGAACAACTTCCACAGAACGTCGCTGACCAGAGTAACATCAAAGCATTGGGTGTCCTTATCTTTACGGACTTTGTGATCCCATTCGAGATCCTTTCCGTAGTGTTACTTTCCTCATTGATGGGTGCCATCTATCTGGCAAAAGGAGATGATAACTGATGATTCCGTTAAATTGGTATCTTGGTCTTTCAGCTATCGTGTTCTCCATAGGTCTCTATGGTTTGATGTCACATAAGAACGGTATCAGGATGCTTATGTGTGTGGAACTTATGTTAAACTCCGCAAACATAAACCTGGTCGCCTTCTCAAGTTACAACAATGATATGACAGGGCAGGTATTTGCACTGTTCTCTATTGCAATCGCTGCAGCAGAAGCAGCTGTCGGATTTGCGATACTCATGTCAATTTACAGGATGCGCGATATGATCAACGTTGATAAACTTAACATACTGAGGTGGTAAAAATGGCAATGGAAAACCTTGCATTTTTAATACCACTGCTTCCTGCACTTGCCTTTGTGCTTACCTTCTTCCTTGGGAAGAAATTGCCATCCGGCGGTGCAATTATTCCGATCGTGGCAATAGCCATTTCATGTATAATATCACTGGCTATCACCATGGGTCTGTTGCAGAACCCTGAGCACGTAGTTACTCAGTCTGTTCACTGGTTCGCAATACTCAATCTTGGAATACTGATCGACCCGCTCGCAGCGGTAATGCTTTCAATGGTCACATTTGTGAGCCTGCTTATCCACATCTATGCTGTGGGTTACATGGCACATGACCCTGCTAAGCCAAGGTACTTTGCAGAGACCGCTCTCTTCACAGCAGCTATGCTTGGTCTGATCCTTTCAGACAACATCCTTCAGCTGTTCATTTGCTGGGAGCTTGTGGGTCTTAGCTCATACTTGCTTATCGGTTTCTGGTTCCACAAACCAGGAGCAGCTGCAGCAGCTAAAAAGGCATTCCTGACCACCAGGATCGGTGACGTCATGTTCCTTGCAGGTATCGTCCTGCTATTCTCAGACATATTTACAGTATACAATGGAGTACTTCCGGAAGGCGTATATGTCCTTCAGTTCAGTGAAATGTTCCATTTGATCCCGGAACTTGTTGCTATCAATTCAACAATACTGGGTATGGAAGTAAGTCACCTGACACTTGTGACACTGTTGTTCTTCGGTGGTGCAGTTGGTAAGTCAGGTCAGTTCCCGCTTCATGTGTGGCTGCCTGATGCAATGGAAGGTCCAACGACCGTTTCAGCTCTTATCCACGCAGCAACAATGGTTACAGCTGGTGTCTATCTTGTAGCACGTACTTTCCCAATGTTCCTTGCAGCACCTGATTCATTGATCATCGTTGCTATCGTTGGTGCTTTTACTGCACTGTTCGCAGCTACAATGGGTATCGTAATGAACGACCTTAAGAGAGTGCTTGCTTATTCAACTGTCAGTCAGCTTGGATACATGGTCCTTGGTCTTGGTCTTGGTGCAGTAGTCGGTGCAGAAGCTGTTGGAATTTCAATGTTCCACCTCATCAACCATGCATTCTTCAAGGCACTGCTCTTCCTTTGTGCAGGAAGTGTCATCCACGCTGTAGGTACACATGATATGAGACAGCTTGGTGGCGTAGGCAAGGTCATGCCGATCACATTCGCTACAATGACCGCTGCAGCACTTGCGCTTGCAGGTTTCGGTATTCCAGGTACAAGCCTCGGATTCAGTGGTTTCCTTAGTAAGGATCCAATAATCGAGTCTGCATATCTCTATGCAACAGAAACCGGTAGCTGGATGCCATACCTATTTGCTATTACAGCAGCTTTCCTCACATCCCTGTATATCTTCAGGTTGATCTTCATGACCTTTACAGGAGAGGCAAGGACAGATTATGGCGGACACGAGTCCCCTTCATCCATGACAGTACCACTTGCGATCCTTGCAGTCCTCGCAGTGATTTTCGGTGCATTGACAAGAACATCCTTCTATCACTTCATCGAAGAGACCTTTGTACACATGGATATTGAAGCACTTGCTGAGCTTGGTGGATACCACCTTGCACACCACGGACATGAACCACTTCTTGTCCTCTGGATGCCACTGATCGTGGCAGTTGCAGGTCTTGTCATTGCTTACCTGATCTACAACAGGAGAGTAGTTGACATGAGCAGCATTGTTTCAAGGAACAATCCTGTTTACAAGTTGCTCTACAACAGGTATTATCAGCATCAGATCTTTGTTGAGTTCTTCTCTGTAAAGATCATCTACGAGGGCCTTGCACTTGCAGGTTACTATTCAGACAAGATGCTGGACTGGCTTGTCAACGGTACAAGTTACGTGCTTATTGAAGCAGGAGACTCCCTCAGGAAGTTCCAGACAGGGGTCATACAGCACTATGCAGCAGCAGTTGTTGCAGGTGTAGGCCTGCTGGTCGTTCTGATCAAGCTGGTCATGGAGGTCTTCTAATGTTACCAATATTATCTTTGATCGTGCTGATTCCAATTTTGTTCTCAGCCGTGACATTCTTAACAAAAACAAGGGAACAGGCAAGGATATCCGCTTTAGTGGGTACTCTGATCACACTGGTCCTGACACTCTACATGTACTTCTCATTCGACAGTACGACAGCAGCTATGCAGTTTGAGGAAATGGCAAACTGGATCCCATCACTTGGTATCAGCTATCACCTTGGTGTTGATGGCGTTTCCATGCCTCTTATCTTGCTCAATGCTATTGTTATCCCACTGTTGATCATCTACACATGGGATGATGTGAGGTCAGCACCTAACAGGTTCTATGGTCTGATACTTGCAATGCAGGGGGCAGTCATTGGTGTTTTCGTAGCACTTGACTTCTTCATATTCTATATCTTCTGGGAGCTTACCCTCGTACCATTGTTCTTCATGGTAAACATCTGGGGTGGTTCCAACAAGAAGCATGCAGCAATCAAGTTCTTCATCTACACTCACGTCGCATCCCTTGTGATGCTTCTGGGTATATTTGCTCTGTACTTCAACGCATGGTCCATCACAGGTTCTCCGAACATGGACATGGCACATCTGATCAGCCAGTTCCAGTTCTTTGAGTCCGGAATTCTCAGGGATGCAATATTCCTTGCATTGCTCTTTGGATTCATTGTGAAACTTCCTGTAGTGCCATTCCACTCTTGGTTACCGGATGCATATTCCGAGGCACCAACAGCAGGCAGTGTACTTTTCATACTGCTTAAGATCGGTGGATATGGCCTGTTCAGAGTAATGCTTCCAATGTTGCCATTCACAGCAACCCCAAGCCTCATGATCACCATCATGGGAGCACTTGGTGCAGTGAGCATCCTCTACGGTGCATTCCTTGCACTTGCACAGAAGGACCTCAAGAGAATGATCGCATACTCCAGTATCAGCCACATGGGATACGTTACCCTCGGTTGTGCTGGTCTGGTGAGCCTTTCCGTATCCGGTGCAATGTTCCAGCAGTTCTCACACGGACTTATCATGAGCATTATGTTCATGTCATGTGGTGTGATCCAGACTGCAACAGGTACAAGGATCATCAACGAACTTGGTGGTCTTGCACAGAAGATGCCAAAGCTCACAGTGATCATGGTACTCGGATTCATGGCATCACTTGGTCTGCCTGGACTTACCGGTTTCATTGCAGAGTTCCTTGTGCTGACATTCAGTTTCATTAATGTGCCAACCTATGTGATCATTGCACTGCTGGCAATCGTGATTACAGCAGCATATCACCTCTGGGCATTGCAGAGGGCAATGTTCGGTACTTTCAATGAGAAGCTCGGTGAGATCGTGGACATCTCGTCCTACCAGACATTGTCCATGGGGATCATCGCCCTGCTTGTACTGTACTTTGGACTGAACCCAAGTCCGGTGCTGGATATGATGATAACGAATTCAGAAAAGATCGTCAGCCTTATGGCTGTAATGGGGGTGTGAGAAATGGTAGATCTTATGTTACTCGCACCTGAAATAACGCTCCTGGTAACAGGACTTGCGATTGTACTGTTAGGTTTGTTCCTTTCAGGCCAGTCTAAGAAAATACTCGGATACATCGCAACACTTGGCTGTCTGATTGCCCTGATGTTCACACTGAACAGTTTTGGCACCACAGCGGTCATGTTCTCGAACTCACTGAGCATTGATGCACTATCACAGTTCTTCAAGCTCGTGTTCCTTACAGTTGCGACACTTGTGTCCATAGCATCCATCAAATACACTGATGGCAACGACCACACAGATGAGTTCTATGCTCTTACGCTCTTTGCAACCATCGGTATGATGATGGTAGCATCAGCAAATGATCTCATGGTACTCTTCGTTGCATTCGAGCTTGCAAGTCTTGCAACATACGGTCTTGCAGGTTTCGAGAAGAAGAACCCTGCATCCACAGAAGCAGCAATGAAGTACTTCATTATTGGTTCACTTTCAGCTGCTCTGCTGTTGCTCGGTATCGGATACGTTTACGGTACAACAGGAACCACCAACATTGAGGCAATTGCCCAGAACATCGGCCTGCTTACAACCAGTCCAATGGGAATCCTTTCCCTTGTACTGCTCATCGCAGGATTTGGTTTCAAGATCGCTCTTGTACCATTCCACATGTGGGCACCTGACACCTATCAGGGTTCACCTTCAGTGGTATCCGCACTTCTGGCAGCCGGTTCCAAGAAGATGGGATTCGTTGCAGCTTTCAAGGTCTTCATCACAGGTCTTATCGCCCTTCAGGCAGACTGGCAGATGGCATTCGCCATTCTTGCAGTGATCACAATGACCTACGGTAACATCGTAGCATTGTCACAGACCAGCGTAAAGCGCATGCTCGCTTACTCATCCCTTGCACAGGCAGGATATATCACAATGGCATTTGTGGTCATGACCCCACTGGCATTGACCGGTGGTATCCTCTATGCGCTCTCACATGGCTTCATGAAAGCAGGAGCTTTCATCGCAACAGCTGCTGTGGTCTACATGGCAACATCAGAGAACAAGGATATACTGAAAGCTGACCACCTTGACAGCTTCAAGGGTCTTGGTAAGAGAATGCCAATTACAGCACTCTGCCTGACCGTCTTTGTATTCGCATTGGCCGGTATCCCGCCAACAGCAGGTTACATGAGCAAGTTCGTCTTGTTCTCATCAACCATCGAATCAGGACTTGTCTGGCTTGCAGTGATCGCTATCCTTAACAGCGCACTTTCACTGTACTACTACGCAAGAGTTGTCAGGTACATGTATGCTATGCCAGCAGAAGGTGAGAGGGTCTCAGAACCAATGCCATACGTCGTTGCACTGCTCGTAGCAGTTGCAGGTGTACTGGCAATCGGTATCTGGCCAGAACCATTCGTGAACATGGCAATGGAAGCCGCAAAAGTATTGATCCCTGGAGGTATGTAAAATGGCAGATTGTGACCTTTGCGGAGTAGCAATTCCAACCGTATGTCCTGTAAGGGTATTTGCTCCAAAGTTCGAGCAATCCTATCCTGAAGGTGTATGGAAGGGTCTTTGCAGCGGCTGTCTTGAGAACGCTAAGAAGGCCTATGACGAGGCGATTGAGAACAAGGCAACCGGCACATTTGGTAAATGTGACCTTTGCGGTGCAGATGGACAGTTACAGGATGTGGAGATCAATATCCCATCCTTCTCAAAGGGCTATGAGCTTGAGAGAAAGAAGATCTGCATGAAATGCCTTGAACAAAGCAGTGATGCCTACGAAAATAAGGATGAACTGCTTGGTGAACATCACTGAAGGTCAGTCTTACTGACCTTTCTTTTCTCTTTTTTTAAAATTAATTGTTGCTTTAAATTTGACTCTATCCTGATGGTTCGTTATTTTCCAATAGATCACTTCATGGACGAACTATAGTTTCAGCTCAGTTGATAACTTTGGACCGTTTTCTAATCTGATCATTTCCTGTTTCATCGGTCTCCTATCATATTCTTGCTATGGATAGTAATATGATAAGGAGAATGAACCTGATGATCATGCTTATTCCGGTTGAGAATGCCACGATCCTCAATCCGATCCTTGGGCCGAAAATAGATACATAACGGGGAATTATTGCTCTGACACTGAATATTGGCAGCATGAACATGCTTCCGAGCATAAGTACTATCATCGCCTGCAGGGATGAGATGCCACCATCACTAATCATAGGGCCAAGCAGCGATACTCCGAGGATCGGGCTGGCAACATATGTCGTAAGCGGTATTATGCTCTCGGGGGGAATGCCAAATATATCTGCAAGAGGGAGCACGCTGAAGATCTCAAAAGCACCTCTTTCCCTCAGGGCAAAGATCAGTGTCGTCATTGTCAGGTAGATAACAGCGATCTTCGTAAAGAGGCGTTTTTGCCTTTTGAATGCTTTTTTCATAGCATCTTTAATGTGGGGCCTTTCTGTTGGTTCTGCTTTGGGCACAGAGCATGTATGCTCCCGGAACCAGATCCTGCTCAGTATTATAACAATAGAAACCTTCACAAAGGCACTGAGTATGAAGACCATTACGTAGAATCCTCCAACCACAGGGCCGAGTGCGGGAAGTACGATCGGTATCTGGTAGGTAAGGATCTCCCGAATGTATGCCGGTGTGCTGTTAAGGACCGCACAAAGCATTGTCTCACGTTCATTAAGACAGCCTTCGTCCTTAATTTTCACAACCATACTGTTCGCTGCTACGGTGGACCCAAGTGATACAAGAAACGCAGAGGCGCAGGCTTGTGGGAGGTGAGTGTGCCTGAAAAGAGGTTCAGTGAACCTTGAGAACTTTTGCATAAGTCCCATCTCAATAAGCAACCCTGTTCCAAAAAGGCCCACAAATATAGTGGCGATCACAGGGAGTGCAAAATCAAGCACCCTTATAAGCAGCTCGAACATAACCCTATAATGATAATAACTTGTAAATGAATCTATTTGAATGAAGGCATTACGTTCTTTTGAAAAACCAAAACCTTGATATGATGTGCAATACTTTTTTGTCTGGTGATCGTAAATGAAGAAAGATCTCATGGATATTCTGGCATGTCCCATATGCAAAGGAGACCTTGTTCTGAATATCTCAAAGGAAGATGAAAAGGAAATAATCTCGGGAACACTTTATTGTTCTAAATGTGATGAGTATTTCCCTATTGAGGATGGCATTCCTAATATGCTCCCTCCTGATCTCAGGGAATGATCTTATAGCGAGGCTGATTACACTTGCAACAGGTACACATAAACCGTCTTGGTGTGAATTCCATTGAATTTGAATCCGATGTATTGGAGATTCCCTTATCTCCCGGCGGTGAGAACAGTTTTGAGATCGTGATAATAAATTACGGTTCCCCTACCCATGTACACCTGTCTGCCAGTGACGGGCTCCATGACAACCTGACATTTTTGGAAGATAACCCTTACGTTTCACATGAAGAATATGTGCCCGTCATTGCCCGTATTCCTTTTGACGGTCGTCTTCTGAACAAGGGCAAGATCTTTGTCACAGTGGGCTATGGTTCAAAAACTGAAAGTTTCACTGTAAAGATCGGTATGGCTGATCCGGAGGACGGCCCGGTGCCTATAGAAATAGACGAAAGCCTTTCATCACCTGCTCCTGTAATTTCCGGAAAGGACAATTATGAGAAAGGAAGGCAGATCTCTGATATGTTCCCCGGGATTGCCGAGGCTTTAAACCGGACATTGAATTCAAGGAATCTTGTATTGGTTTTTGCAGTAATTGTTATTTTATCTCTGATCTACCTGGCTATACGTTTCGTATCAGGTGCTGATATAGAGATCGGGTTTGAGATCGACTTTTATACTTCGTTGGCTTTTACAATACTGTTCACGGCTTTAGTTGCTTACCTGTTAATAAAACTTCCAATATTTAATAATGAATGAGGTAGTTGAATCCACATGAAATATATCATCGTAACCGGTGGAGTTATGAGTGGTCTGGGAAAAGGGATCACCACAGCTTCTGTCGGAAGGAATCTTAAAAATAAAGGCTATAATGTCACAGCCATAAAGATCGACCCCTACATCAACATTGATGCGGGTACCATGAGCCCTTATCAGCACGGTGAGGTCTATGTCCTGAAGGACGGTGGCGAGGTGGATCTTGATCTTGGAAACTATGAACGTTTCCTTGATACCGAACTCACCAGGGACCACAACCTTACCACAGGTAAGGTCTACCAATCTGTGATCAACAAAGAGCGCAGGGGAGAATACCTGGGTAAGACCGTACAGATCATTCCTCACATAACCAATGAGATTAAGGAAAGAATACGAAGAGTAGCAGCAAAAAGCGGTGCTGATGTATGTCTCATAGAGGTCGGTGGTACCGTTGGTGATATCGAGAGCATGCCATTCCTCGAGGCAGTGAGGCAGATGTACAGGGAAGAGTCCCCTGAGAACATCGCATTCCTTCATGTAACACTGGTTCCTATGGATTCACAGGGTGACCAGAAAACCAAACCAACGCAGCATTCTGTAAAAGAGCTAAGAGAACTTGGTCTCACTCCACACGTAATTGTTGCAAGGTGTAAGAGTGCCCTTATGGAAAGCACCCGTTCCAAGATCGCCCTTTTCTGTGATGTGCCGGTGGAAGCTGTCATCAGTGCCCACGACTCTGCTGACATCTATGAGGTTCCGCTCCAGCTCGAGAACGAAGGCCTCAGTGAGTTCCTTTTAAAGAAACTTGACCTTGTTAAGCCCACGACAGAGGATGCAAAGTGGAAAGAAATGGTCCAGAGGATGAACAACCCATCTGGTCACGTAAAGGTTGCTGTCGTTGGAAAATACACCCACCTTGAAGATTCCTATATCAGTATTGTGGAATCCCTCAAGCATGGTGCCATTGAATCCGGTTGCAAGTTTGATATAACCTGGTTCGACGCGGAAGCTTTCGATGATGATCCAGAGGCTGTCGACAAGCTTGTCGGCTTTGACGGAATTCTCGTCCCAGGAGGATTCGGTGAACGTGGTACTGAAGGTAAGATCCTGTCGATCAAATTTGCAAGGGAGAACAATATCCCATACCTTGGACTCTGTCTTGGAATGCAGCTTGCTGTGGTAGAGTTTGCAAGGAATGTAGCCGGACTTGAAGGTGCGAACAGCAGCGAGTTCGATGAGGATACTCCTTATCCTGTGATAGACCTTCTTCCGGAACAGGAAAATGTGGTGGATATGGGTGCAACAATGCGTCTTGGTGATTATGAAGCAACCTTAAGGGAAGGGTCACTTGCAGAGAACATCTATGGCGAGACCACAATTATCGAGCGTCACAGGCACAGGTATGAGGTAAATCCCAATTATGTCGATCGCATTGAAGAATGCGGCATGATCTTCTCCGGAAAGAACAAGAACAGGATGGAAATTGCAGAGGTCCCTGAGAACGACTTCTATTTCGCATCTCAGTTCCACCCTGAATTCAAGTCAAGGCCGGGAAGGCCATCACCACCTTTCAAGGCATTCATGGATGCAATGCTTAAAAAGAGCAAGGAAAGAAAGGACTGATATGATATCGTCCTTTTCTTCTTTTTTATTTTAATTTTCAAGTTTTTAGTTGTCTGTTTTTTGATCTTGGTCCGATCAGCTCATTCTTGAAGGCTCAACCTTCATATACTCTCTGAGAACGGTTGTGGCATAGCTTCCCTTCGGGAGGCTGAAGTCAAGTGTAACGCTGAATTTTCCGGCATTGATCTCATCTTCGCTGATCGTGTAGTTTGGATCAACTCCAAGAAGAATTTCCCTGCGAAGTCCCTTTGATGCCATTTTATCCATTGAAGGAACCTTAAACCCTTCAAGAGGTACATCCAGTTCTTCCAGTACATTCCGTTCGATCTCTCCCGGTACGCCGGAAGCCATCTGGGTGTCATAGCCGACAAGTGGTGCCGTTACGAACGCCCGTTTCCTTTTGATGAGGTTGTTCATACCATCAATGTTGTCTTCAGTTACCTGCTCAATGCGGGAATTGTCCGGCAGTCCTTCCTTGTTCTTGAAACAGACGATATCTCCCACAACAGCACGGTTTAGTGGCAGACCTTTCTCAATACGCTGACAAATGATGGTATTGTAAATGTATGACTGGTATGCGTGGACGAACATCTTTCTGATGTTCATTGGGACTGTCTCAAATGCCCCGGCAAAATCCTCAGGTTTCGATACCAGATGATGCATCATGGCACGTTCATACCTCAGTTGCACCGGATATGCCTTCAGTCCCTCTACATAATCCCTGTTGTTAAAGACCATTTCACGCACTTCTCTTGTCTCTTCCGGCTCACCGGGATATGCAGCTGCTATGTAATCGATGGCAGCTTTTTCAATGTCTCCTCTTACAATGGATTCTCCGACAACATGTGTGATCGGTCTCAATGCCCCGAAACGCTGTATCCCAAAGAAATTGGGCACTCCGCCCTGTTCTTTAATGGAATCTGTTGTTTCCTGCATTCTGCTCTCCAGCTCATCCTTGTCAATATCGATCTCTCTTACAGTTATGATGAACTCGTTGCCTGTAAGGTCTCCAAGCCCGATGTCCCTGTTCGATCTGCCGATCACTTTAAGTTCAACATCCTTGAGGTTTATGCTCTCAATTCTTTCCTCAGGAACATCATAGAAACTGATCTTCTGCGTAGTAACAGCTCTTTTGTCTTTGGTGCCTGCAAAACCAATGCGTTTCTGGCTGATCCCAAGTATCCTTGAGATGTCCCTAATCAGGTGATGCGTTTCCCAATTATGCTTGGTAAGCTCGACAATTGTGTATTTTCCCTTATCTCCTTCTTCACGGTTCGTGATCTCAATAACCCTGAAATCCTCTATCTGCCGACGTAGGGCTCCTCCTATTCCGGGGGTATTGCTAGTATAAAGTTCAATACCGATCTGTTCTTCTACAGGTGGGACTTTGTACATGTTTTTCTCCTTCAGTCAGGAATGATATCTATTATATTGACTGTTTCAGTATCCGTAAAGATCCAGGAATCATCCGTTGGAACTGCTCCTGCAGGCAGGTCACCTGCATAGAGTCCGGATGTTGTGTCAAGTATGAGCCAGGATCCGTATTCATCAGTTGTGTAATACACAGGGACACAGCCATAGTATTTTTTCACTGCATCGATGTTCTCTCTTGCAACTTCGCCTTTTCCGATGTACACGGTGGCAAAGGCATGCGTGTCGGTAAAGTACATACGGCTACTTCCACCGATTGCTTCTACAAGTGAAGAAAGCAGGATGGCAGAATCGTCGCAGTCTCCTGCACTTACTTTCAATGTCTCGTCAGGCGTGGCCCAGTAGTCCTCTCCTCGAGGGTCTGTCATGTATTTGATGTTGCTCTTCACATGGTCGAAAAGCGAACAGACCTGGTATATATTGTATTCTCCCGGATATTCCATTGCACCGGAAGCGGCAAGCGCACGCACATTCTCGCTTCGGGGGTCTACCTTGTCATTTGTGATTGTGAACAGGGGTTCTTCATTGGTTCTGTATTCAACAATGGTCTCATTGACTGAAGGCATAACCTCAATGCTGATCTCTTCCAGGTACTGTGTTCCATAATCGTACCATTGATCTGAGCTTGTTTGTGCAAGTATCCCAAACCCGATCTTAAGGTCCATGGAATCAACATCTTCAGGTATGTCAAGACAGATAAATCCGATACTTTTCTTTTCATTTGTATCGATCGTGTACCCTGCTTCCTGTCCCATGAACTTTCCGTTATTCAGCTGTACTCCATAGCTATAGATGAAGATGGGATTGTCTTCCCTGTTCTCAACGACAAGTTCTATTGTTGCAGGATTATTTTCATAGAAATTAGTGTAGTAATATGAGGTGGCAATTCCCAGGGCAGGGGCACGTGTTGAAGTGGACCGGGGCTTTTCTTCCAGGCGGTCAGCTTTTTCATAGATTACCTTTGGAACTGTCAGTTCTTCGGAATCAATAATATGATCTGAAGTTTCGGATGCAAAGTAGTTGAGTATGGGTAGTTCCTGTATATCCCGGGGATCTACCATGTCGGATACGGCAAAGGATGCGACCGATGCCAGTACCAGAATGGCTATTATAGTTATTAACAGGCAGTGACGACATACCATTAATTTGCCCCTTCTGGCTTATAATAATTTCAGGGAACCTGTGACCTTGTCAATAGCTTCCACCTTTGCAGGTCCGATGCCAAGGACGGTGACCGTTCCGGGGGGTACTTCGGTAAGTCCTGCATCTGTTATCAATGCTGTGGGCAACCCCTCCCTTCTTGCTTTTTCTTTAAGCTCGAAAAGGTCCTGAAGCTTTTCTGCCCTTAAAACCACCTTCTTCTGTCCTCCCTCTTTCCATTGTTCGAGGTCGGAACGCTTTGCCCACTCCGCAGCTGATACGGCAGCATGTGCTACCTGTACAGCAAGTTTTCCCTTTGAGAGTTTCAGGTCATCCCTGATCACGATACACTGTTTATATTCTGCCATCTGAAAGGTCCCCGATCAATATGCGTTATATCTTATATTTCTCCGATAACATCCTTTATGATATCTTCTGCTGCATTAATTCCCCATGCTTTATAAATACCTGCTACTGAAGGCGTACCATTGACCTCCAGTACAAAAGTTTCAGTTGCTTCCTCTTCTTTCGGATCTCTTTTTTCGATGAGGTCAACTCCCGCAAAGAAGGCCCCTATGGCTTCGGCAGCTTTCACACAGATGTGCTCCTGCTCCGGTGTCAACAGGCATTGGGAAGCGTCACCTCCCTGGCTCAGGTTGTTGATCCATGATCCTTCAGGCGCTGTCCTGTATATGGCTCCGATGACCTTTCCATTGACAACAAATGCACGGATGTCCCTTCCCGGATTTTCAATAAATTCCTGTATGTATAACATCCCTCTCTGCTCAAGAAGCTTATCTATGTGTTCTGCAATGCCCCTCTCCCGGACTTTTCCATCTTCAGATATGGGCATTCCGTTCCTTACTCTGAGAATTCCTATTCCTTTGTAGCCGAAAACGGGTTTTATTACGGCGTCTTTCATCTCTTCAAGTGCTTCCATTGCACTTTCAGTATCCTGGACAACCTTTGTTCCTGGTACTGGAAGTCCGTTTTTTGAAAGCAAACAGGATGCGTAATATTTGTTAGCGGCATTCTGAATGGCGGAGGGTGAGTTAATGATAAGTACTCCTTGCTCTTCGAGCTGCCTGAGTATATCGAAGCGGAAAGATACTCCTTCAAAAGCACCTGCACCAACATCCCTGACAATGATCGCATCGAACTGCAATGGATCGATCTTTCCAATGCGCCATTCAGGATGTTTTCCGATTGATACTTCTGCATCCCTAAGATCCATGATCTGATGCTCAACATTGCTGTTCTGGCATGCCCGGCCAAAAGCAATAGCTGTTGGGTCTTCAGGGTCGGTGACTATGATACCTATCTTTCTCATCATAACTAAATTATGTTAGCAGTACATCAATATATCGCAAATTATAATTTGAATTTCTAAAGGAATCCAGTAAGTTTATACGCTCTGTTATCCATCTGTTAATGGGTGATAAACTTGGATGTTCTATGGCTGGACCAGAATGATGTGAGGTCGTTGCTCGATCTTTCTGATGCAATGGATGCTGTTGAGAAAGCGTTTGAACAGCATGGCAGGAAGAAAGTTCAGATGCCACCAAAATCATACCTGTATTTTGAATCTCATAATGGTGACCTGCGTACCATGCCTGCATACCTTGAAGAACAGGATGTTGCAGGTGTGAAGATAGTGAATGTCCATCCTGATAATCGCCAGAAAGGTTTGCCTACCGTCATGGCACTTTTCGTCCTGAACTCAACTGAAACAGGTGCGCCTCTTGCAGTTATGGATGCCTCTCTACTGACAGATATCAGGACAGGAGCAGCGGGTGGAATAGCCGCAAAACATCTTGCACGTCCCGAATCCCGTGTCCTGGGGCTAGTGGGATCAGGAAACCAGGCAAGAACTCAACTGCTTGCAATTGCTAATGTTTTCGATCTTCAGGAGGTCAAGGTCTATAGTGTACATGAGGAACGTGCTGAGCAGTTCAAACAGGAGATGGAGTGCAAAGCAGGTTGTACTATTATTGTATGTTCATCAATCGAGGAAGTATGTGATTGCGATATCCTCGTTACTGTAACTCCCGTAAGGGAACCCATCGTTAAGAGCGAGTGGATCAAACCAGGAACCCACATAAATGCAATTGGTGCGGATGCAGTTGGAAAGGAAGAACTTGAAGCATCACTGTTGCTGCGTTCCCGGGTTGTTGTGGATGATATGGTTCAGGCATCACATTCCGGTGAGGTCAATGTCCCTCTTGCAGAAGGTCAGATCACTGTGAGTGATATCTGCTGTGAGATCGGTGAGGTTATTGCAGGTCTGAAGCCGGGGCGTGAGGATGATTCGGATATCACGATATTTGATTCCACAGGTCTTGCGATACAAGATGTTGCAACAGCACTTCTGGTGTATAATGCAGCGAAAAAGAAAGGTGTAGGTAAAAATCTTCCGATTTTCTGATTGCATGTTGATTTGCCGCATCTTATTCGAAAGGTCCTTTCACATTCTAAAATGTGAGAACTTTATAGAATAATGTTTGTTCAAATCATTTTTTCCTTTTTTATTCTTGCTTTTACGAGTCTTTATTTCCATGCATTGAATTTCTTTGAATTAACACTTATGGCGATAGCTGCTGTTTCCTCTATTTTCTTTGTATTAATAACCACAACTTCTCATTATTATGATGATAATTGTATTTCCCGCAATAGATATATTTATATATTGTCTTATTTTATACCATTACTTATATACAATAGAAAGAAGGTGGCGATTCGGTATGCATCCAATAATCAAACCATTAGGTATCCTATTAATGATCACTCTGCTAATGAGTGGTCTCACAAGTATTTCTACTAATTCACCGGGGCTTGCCCCCGATCCAACGGATGATAATCATGAGAGTACCTACTCTGAATGGGAAGATGCATTTGTGATTTCCAAGGATAGAGGTATCACTATGTCTAGATCCGGTGGTGAAGGTAGTGGTCCTACAGTTACTGATCCTGAAGATGATAAACTGTCCATCACTATTGAGAAATACACTAATGGCTCTGACAGCGATAATGCTCCAGGTCTAGAACTTTTGGCTGGAACTACCGTTGAATGGACTTATGAGGTCACCAACACAGGTGATCTTCCCCTTCAGAATGTTGCAGTTTCAGATAACGATAGCACCGTTGATCCTTTGTACGTGAGCGGAGACTTTAATGAAAATGAAATTCTGGATTCGGGTGAAGTTTGGCTTTACAATGCTACTGGTATGACTAAAGAAGGTCAGTATTCTAATATTGGTGATGTCACCGCTTTCCATGGAAGTACAATGTTATATGCTGAAGACCTTAGTCACTACTTCGGTGTAACTGAAACTGTGTTCGAGGCTTTACCATCCATTGACCTTGAGAAGCATACCAATGGTCATGACAATGATAC
The DNA here is from genome assembly GCF_038432375.1 of Methanococcoides sp. LMO-2. Taxonomy (NCBI): domain Archaea; kingdom Methanobacteriati; phylum Methanobacteriota; class Methanomicrobia; order Methanosarcinales; family Methanosarcinaceae; genus Methanococcoides; species Methanococcoides cohabitans. The sequence continues at coordinate 61 of NZ_JBCAUS010000004.1, read as the reverse complement.
TGCTCCTGGTCTGGATATCCTTGCAGGTTCTGCTGTGGAGTGGACTTATCATGTCAACAAC